>JAFGVF010000397.1 GCA_016938155.1 Candidatus Cloacimonadota bacterium | reverse complement strand
TTATCAAGAAGCACTTTAAAAATACCGGTTCGCATGAACTCCTGAGCATACTTTTCATCATCCCAAATGCCGATTGCAAGGGCTTCGTCATTGTCATTAATGAGTAATTCCAAAGCAACGATTCCATCCCTTAGCAGTGCAGGGTTGAAGATAGTGTTCTTCCAAATCTCGGCAGCTTCACTAACAGTCCCTGGTTTAAATCTATAACGCATTGTTGTAGAAAACATAGATACTCTCCTTTAGACTCCGCGTGCTTCGGGATTCCAGATATATTTATGAGTCTGAAGATGTAGTCTATATGGCAGACGGTCTCTCAGAATCCATTCCGCTAATAGGGCAGGTTGAAGGGATGAGGTGTTTGGTGAGAATAAAATATGATGATGATTAAGTTTGTTCGCTATTAAAAACTCGCAAGCCCATTTATAATCGATTTCATCACTGATAACAAACTTGAGTTGATCTTTGTCGGCTATAAGTCTGTGAAAATTGTCGGAATTCACAGGTATCTCTGCTTGTGCGGAAGGGGTTTTAACATCCATTATCACAGTAACATATCCTGGGAGATGTTTCAACGAAAGAGTACCGTTGGTTTCCAGCAGCATTGTATAGCCTTTCATGTGTAACTTTTCCATGAGAAGAAAAACATCCAGTTGCATAAGTGGCTCTCCCCCGGTAAACTCGATAAGATTAATCGGTTGATAGCTCTCGATTTTCTCGATTATAGCATCGAAGGACATTTCTGTACCCTCTTCATACGCATAAGTGGTATCACAATAAGTGCAACGGATATTACAACCGGTGAGTCGAACAAAAATACAGGGCAAGCCTGTAGCAAGGGATTCCCCCTGAATACTTAAGAAAATTTCATTGATTTTAAGCATATTATATTTCTAAAAAGGTAGGTATGGGAAATCCTTATGATAACCCAAGTACGAATCAATTTCGTGGTTAAGAGCCAATGGATTACCAATCACGAACTTCTCGCCGGCTTTTGTAGATACAATTGAGTAGTTGCTCTTGGATAATCCGATTATTTCAAAAAATTTAGCGTCTCCATAAAGAGGTTTGCCATGATATATCATTAACTTAATGTTCTCAGGTTTTAAAAGGGCTAAGTTCTCGAATGGGTCATCTGCTGACATATCAGTTAACAGAATATGAGGAGTCTGTTCAGATAACCTCCAGTCGATATTCAGATGAAGTGCTTGGGCTGCCTTTACAGTAACCATGTCGTAAATACGATTCATCGGGATATGTGGGTAATGAGTTCTTATAAAAGCAAGCTCTTCAAACATATTGATACTGCCGGACATTGAGGAGTCGGTTCCGATAATGATGTTTACTCCTGCTTTGATGGCATAATCAATATCCATGGATTTCCCGATAAGAAAGTCGTTGGAAAATGGGCACCAACAGATAGTGGCATCATGTTGCACTATCTCATCCAATTCATGTTTAACCAGACTTATGCCATGGATAAGAATAGTGTTTTCTCGGATTAAACCACGCTCCATAGCTTGTCGGAACTCATCGCGTGTATTCTCATCCAAGCCTTCTCCGAGATGCATAATAAAGGGGTATCTACCTGAACTTTGCTGTAACTCTTCTTCAGCAGACATTCCACCCCACCAGTTACCAAGTGTCATGGAGTGATACTGACCATAATGTCTGATGACCTCAATAGGCATCCCGTCATAGTATTTATTACTCTGAGTAGGGATATGGTCTTGCACAACTGCACAGCCTGAGAACAAGTTCTTATAAGCTCCCATTTGAGCCATTTTAAATCCATTATCCAGAGTCAAATCATGGAAACCTTTATTGAGCCAAAAGATGTCCCGCTCTTTGTAAGGAGCTGCATCTTTCATATCCTCCACCCAAATATGAGAGTTAAGATAAGGTCTATGGTCTGCAGCTCTAGGGTACCAATTGCCGACTAAATGGTCGTGAGAATTAATAAGAGGCATATACGCGATAGTATTCGATTCAGAAAGCTTCAGTTCACTTTTAAAACCGTTAATCTGCAAACTGAGTTCGGTTCGACTGTGAACATTGTAAGAATCGAAAACTGCCAGCGTAGGTGTGATTTTCATCAGAAGATTTATCCGAGTTTTTTGATTAAGAGCGGTAATATTTCAAACAAATCACCAACGATACCTAAGTCGGCAACTTTGAAGATAGGGGCTTCAGGGTCTTTATTGATGGCAATTATATAATCAGCAGATGACATACCTGCCAAGTGTTGAATCGCACCTGAAATACCGGAGGCAATGTAAATCCTTGGCTTGACGGTTTTACCTGTCTGACCGATCTGATGATTATAGGATATCCAACCGGCATCGACAGCTGCACGAGAGGCAGCAACTGCTCCATCAAGTTTGTGTGCAAGGTCGTGTAAAAGGTTGAAGTTCTCCGGTCCCTTCAGTCCTCGCCCGCCTGATACGATAAAATCAGCTTCAGTTACATTAATCAAACCTGTCTCTTCAACTACACTTTCAAGTAACTTCGAACCGTCAGAACTTGTACTCAGGTCTATTTTCTCAATAATAACTTCACCTTTTCTCTCATTATTTCTTAAAAGAGGGGTCATAACTTTATGCCGAACAGTTGACAGCTGAGGTCTATGGTCGGGAGTTATTATTGTAGCCATGATGTTCCCACCGAAAGCCGGACGGGTTTGCAAAAGGTCTCCCGAGTCTTTGTCAATCTCTAAACCGGTACAATCGG
>JAFGVF010000396.1 GCA_016938155.1 Candidatus Cloacimonadota bacterium | reverse complement strand
CTACAAACTTAGAAATGAAAGAATTATTTCAATCAATTGAAGTAAAATGAGTAACTAAAACATAGTAAACTTATTCAGGACAGTGCAGAAAGCAAAAAGAGCATGAAAATGACGAAACTCGTGATAAATCGCACTGTGAATTGAGAACTCACATCATATAAGCTGTTAGTTTTTGATAAATATTGGGAACTAATTGACAGTAATTGTTTGTAAGTTATTGCAAATCGCACTGTGTAGGCTGACAAATTATTATATGAGGTATTAATAGCCATTCGATGAGTTTATGCTTTCCAAAGATTAGTGTTTGTAATGTAAGGATAAATAACTGTTTTCCAACAAAAAAGGCAAACTGACTCCCTTCAAAATTAAAAAAAAATAAATTTTTACTTGCCACGATTTTTATTATCTTATATTTGTCGGATGTTTTAGGAAAGAAAAAACAAGGAAAAACACACTAAATTGTCCTCAGTGGAATTACGCCCACAAGAATGAGCAATTTATTTGTACAATAAAGGAGTAAGAATGGATAGGAAAGACGAAATATTACAAGCAGCTGAAACAGTGTTTGTTCGCTACGGATTTGCCAAGGCTACTTTAGAAGATGTAGCTTACGAGATTGGTTTGAGAAAAACTGCAATTTATTACTACTTTGAAAATCGTGATCACCTCTTTGGCGAAATGCTTGCAAATAAGTATTCCAGCATGAGAAAAGAGATTACTGACAAAGTAAAGAAAGCTGACACTTTTGAAAAGAAACTTGAAGCCTTCTTCATGACCAAATTCAATCAGGTTCTTGAACAGCCTGCATTCAGTGAAATCTTCAAAATCAGTAACCTTCCGAATAAACATCGGAAGTTGCTTGAAAAAGAAAAAGAATTGAATGTTGAGTATGAGAAGCAAGCTCTTACAGAGATTTACGAAGTCGGCTTAAAAGCAAAGAAAGTAAACGACTTATCAGTAAACGCAATGTACTTATTGATTTCCGGCGTTCTTTACAGAATAATGGATAATGATATCGCAAATGATCGTAAGTTCAATCTTGAAAAGAGTGTAAAGCAGGCTTTTGAGGTTATTCTCAACGGTATTCTGCACTAAAATGTGATTACTTACTATTTATACGGGGAGCTGAACAGCTCCCTTTTTTTATTACCTGATTTTTCTTGACGCTGAAAAGTTATCCGTTTTCCTAATTTCATCTTAAATGAGGAAGTAAATGATTACTCGAAAGAAAACAAGCCAGATATTTGTCGGCAAAGTTGCCGTTGGTGGGAACTCTCCTGTTTCCATCCAATCTATGACCAATACTCCAACAACTGATATAGTAGCGACAATCAAGCAGATTCAAGAGTTGGAATCGGCAGGCTGTGAAATTGTTCGGTGTGCTATTCCTGATACCGAATCAGTACTTGCCTTGTATAAAATTCTTCCGGAAATACATATCCCTCTGATTGCCGATATCCATTTCGATTATAAACTCGCCTTAGGAGCTATAAAAGCCGGAGTGGATGGATTAAGAATCAATCCCGGTAATATTGGTTCCAAGGATAAAGTTCAAGAGGTTGTCGCTGCTGCCAGAGATAAGAAAATACCAATCAGGATAGGAGTAAATGCCGGTTCGCTTTCAAAGAAAACCATTATGAAATATGGTGTAACCCCGCAAGCAATTGTTGAAAGTGCCTTAGTGCATGTGTCCATACTTGAAAACCTCGGCTATTATGAGATGAAAATTTCTGTGAAAAGCTCTGATGTTGTTACTATGTTGGAAAGCTACAGAATGTTGAGCAAAAAAGTTGTTTATCCGCTTCACCTTGGGATAACTGAGGCGGGAACAAGGTTCTCTTCCACCGTAAAATCATCGTTAGGTATCGGTGCACTTCTTGCAGAAGGAATAGGTGATACGATCAGAGTTTCCGTAACCGGTAATCCGATTGATGAAATCAGCATAGCCAAAGAGATTCAAAAAAGCCTCGGGCTTAGAAAAGGATTACAGATAATCTCTTGTCCCACTTGCGGGAGAACAAGCATCGACCTGATAACACTTACGGAACAAGTGGAAAAAGCTCTTCTCCCATATTCCGATTATGACATAAAAGTTGCTGTCATGGGTTGTGTTGTAAATGGTCCCGGGGAGGCACGAGAGGCTGACTTCGGTATTGCCGGAGGCAACGGTGAAGGACTTATCTTCAAGAAGGGAGAGATCATCGGGAAAGTTCCCGAAAAGATGTTGTTAACTGAACTTATAAAGCTTATAGAGAATTACTTACCTCAATGAGATTCTTTCTCGCTGTACTGCTGGCAATAATACTCAATATTGGTTATTCAGTTACTATCTCCAAAATTGTCTTTGAAGGCAATCACACCGTTCAGGATAAGGAACTTAGAGCTGTAATTAAATCAAAAGTAGGGACTGAGTACTCTTCCGATGTTATTAATGAAGATGTTGAATCAATCGTAAGTTTCTATAGTCGTAAGGGCTTGTATAAAACAAGAGTCTTGCAACCTGTGATAACTCCTGACGGACAAAATAGAGCTTCTATATTATTCAGAATTGAAAATGAAGAATCTATTATAATTAATCACCTCGATTTCATAGGCAATCGTTACTTTTCCAGGACAAAGCTGTTGCAAAATCTTAATCCCCCGAAAGTAATCCCGTTGACTAATTTGACCGGATTCAGTAAGCAGATTACGGACTTATACATCAGCAGGAACTATCTCTTTGCCTCCGTCTCTTTGAAAGAGATAACTGCCTCAGATTCAGGTTACATTGCGACCTTTCTAATCGATGAAGGCAAGCCTTGCCGATTTACTGACTACTCATTCAGAGGAAACAAAGTTACCAAAGATAAGACCTTATTGAAGTTATCCGATATCCCCCGGCAACCTGTCATTACTCCCGATATACTGGAACAAGCTGCTGAAAACATAAGAAAGAAAGATTTTATCGCTTCATGTGATATAGTTCCGATTGATGAAAAAACTCTGCTCTTTGAGGTTAAAGAAGATAAAATGACCTATGTTTCAGGCATTGCTGCCTATGATAACTCCGAGAATACAGAGAAACGATTTAGCGGATTCCTCGACCTGAAGTTTCTAAACCTCTTCGGTTCTGACAGGAATCTCCATTTTAAATGGCAGGGACTTGCCAATGATTACTCTGAACTTGAGCTGTTTTATGAGGATTCCGGACCGGTCTCCTTACCGGTTGGCGGGAATATTAAACTAACCAGAATAGAACAGGATTCCACCTATGTAAAATCATCTTTTTTCAATCAGTTATACTACTATAATCTAAGAAACAGATACGGCATAGAGTTTGGCATAACCGATGTAAATGCCGGTGCCAGACGACCGGTAATCATATCACCCGAGAAGCAATACACTGCCGGTGTTTTATGGTCATATTCCGATATTGACTACAACCTCAATCCTACTAACGGGATGCAACTTGGTCTGAACTTATAGTATATATACGCTGTTCTTGACTCAGTTTCAGAGCACAGAGAAAGCACGGAACTGCGTTGGGTAAATTATGAAAGAATTTTACCGAAAACAGTAGTAGCTTTAGGATTAAACGGGAAGTATCTTACCAGTCATGACGCTGCATCATAT
>JAFGVF010000395.1 GCA_016938155.1 Candidatus Cloacimonadota bacterium | reverse complement strand
CTACAAACTTAGAAATGAAAGAATTATTTCAATCAATTGAAGTAAAATGAGTAACTAAAACATAGTAAACTTATTCAGGACAGTGCATATATGATAAAGGGTAGTCACGAGGCAAAATATCAGAAGTAAAAAGCTGAGTTTTTTTGTGCTATACATCAGATTGGCATTATGTTTGTGAAAGAGTAAAACAAAAAATGTTGTGTAAATTATTGGAATAGAGAAGTTGAGTTCATGAAACAAATATTGATAATTATAACGCTATTCAGTTCCTTGTTTTTATATGGAGAAATGAGTGACACCCAACGAGAATTCCGGTTGTTTGTAAATCCCTACGATTCACAGGCATCAGTAATCGGGAGAGGAATAACCGTTGCAACAATCAGCAGTATCCTCTTCTTCTCCGAAGAGGAGATGCGGGAAGTAATTCAGAATAACCACACACCATTCCTGAATGAGACATCAAAGGTTGCAAAATATTTAGGTGAAGGTAAATACATCTTTCCGGCTTATATATTTGTCGGAGGTTTCGGTTTTATCTCCGGTTCGGAAAAGACTGTAGAAACAGGGTTATTGGGATTAGGCGGGGCATTAGCATCAACAGCCGTAAGTACTGCTTTGAAGATGGCAACCCAGCGAAGCAGACCCTTCAATGAACGGGGAGAGGATTTCTGGAATCGAAGCAGTTTCAGTTATGATACTTCATTTCCTTCCGGTCATACCACTCTGGCATTCTCAGTTGCAACCGTTATGTCACATCAATATGCACAAAACAGACCGGTTTTATCAGCAGCTTTTTATGCTGCAGCAACCCTTACCGGACTATCCAGAATGTATGATGATAAGCACTGGACAACTGATGTTTTCGTCGGGTCAATCATTGGGTATTCAGTCACGAAAGGTGTGTTGGAGTATCATGAAAAGCTGATAAACAAGAAAAAAAGCTTGTCACAATTTGAATTTAAACCTTATATGACAAGTGAAGGGATTATTGGTCTAAGTATATATTTTTAGGGAGTAGTAAAATGATTAATCCTGTAAAGCATTGTGCAGCCTTTCATGACCTATCAGGATTCGGAAGAGTCTCACTGGGTGTGGTTATACCCATCCTTACAACGATGGGAATCCAAGTAAGTTGCATTCCCACAGCCGTGCTTTCAACTCATACCGGATACAAGGATTTCAGGTTTCTGGACCTCACTCCCCAGATGCGGGAATTTATCCAGCATTGGAAAGATTTGGAATTCAGCTTCGAGAACATCTACAGCGGTTTTCTTGGGTCGGCAGAACAGATAGAGATAGTTGCTGAGTTTATCGATTACTTCCGAAAGGAGAATCAACTCGTGACGGTTGACCCGGTGATGGCTGATAATGGGGAACTTTACCCTTCCTTCGGACCGGAGATTATCCCCCGTATGCGGGAATTGGTTGGTTATGCAGACTTGATTACTCCAAATATCACTGAGGCTGCGTTTCTCCTCGGGGAGAAGATGCCGGTCGATATGCCTGACCCGATGATCAAAGAATGGTGTATGCGTCTGGCTGATTTAGGACCGAAAACTACGGTTATTACCAGTATTCCAAACAAAAATCGTGCTTTATCCTCCGTTGTGGGTTATAATAAAGAGATGAATAGGTTCTGGAAAGTTGACTGCTCCTATCTTCCGGCGGACTATCCGGGGACAGGTGATGTCTTTACCAGTGTACTTGACGGTAGTTTGATGCAGGGCGAGAGTCTGCCGATTGCTCTGGAAAGGGCAGTGCAGTTTGTCTCACTGGCGATTCGTTCAACCTTCGGCTATCAGAAATCCGAGCTTGAGGGTGTCTTCATAGAGAAGACCTTGGCAAGCTTGAGATCACCTTTGAATTTAAGCACTTATCAACTGATGGAGTAAATTATGAAATTGATTATTACAGATTTAGACGGCACACTCTTCAACGACAAAGGCGATGTTAGCGAGATTGATGTTTATACCCTGGAAAAACTGGGTAAAAAGAAGATATTCCGGGCGATAGCCACAGGACGCTCACTCTTCAGTTTTAAAGAGAGTATTCCACGGAATTTCCCCATTGACTACCTTATCTTCTCTTCCGGAGGTGGTCTGATGAACTGGAAGACCCAAACGATGCTGGAAACAGCTGAACTCACAAAAGAAGAGGTCGTTGAGTGCAGTAATATCCTTATGGAACAGGATATTGATTTCATGATTCATGAACCCATTCCCGAAAACCATAAGTTTTTCTTTTACAACTCCGGTTGTAAGAACCCTGACTTCAAACGCAGATTGAAGCTCTATGCTGAATACGGAACAGAGATGATAACTGAGAATCACTGCTATAAACCGGCAACACAGGTACTGGCGATTGTTCCGGAAAACGGACTGGAGATTATTGAGAAACTCAGGGTGTCAATGCCGGATTTGAATATCATCCGTACAACCTCTCCCCTGGATAAACGCTCAACCTGGATTGAGATTTTCCCTAAAGATGTCTCAAAGGGGCATACGGCAATGCTGCTGGCTGACCGTCTGGAGATTGACCCGACAGAGATTGCTGTACTCGGCAATGATTACAATGATTTAGAGCTGTTGGAGATAACAGACAATAGCTATGTTGTAGAAAATGCCCCCGAAGATTTAAAGGAACGATTTATGGTGGTTGCCTCCAATAACGACAGCGGTTTCACTGAGATGGTGGAGCAACTGATATGAGAAAAGCAGACAGAGAAATAAAAGATTTTAACGAACTGGAAGAGATTCTTGCAAAGAGTCAGGTGTGCTACCTTTCTCTAATAGATGCAGATTATCCCTATACTCTACCCCTTAACTACGGTTACAGAGATAAGAAACTCTATTTCCATTGTGCTACGGAAGGCAAGAAACTGGATTTACTGAGAATAAACCCCAATTGCTCCTTTGCCGTCTCCATTGACCATGAACTGATTACAGATGGAATCGCCTCGCATTGTACTATGAAATACCGTTCTGTTTGCGGAAAGGGGATTATCAGCGAGCTACAATCCGATGAGGAAAAAGCCTTTGCTTTGCAGGTTCTCATGGAGCAGTATGTCCCGGATAAGGTCTGGGATTTCAAAGGTGGATGTTTCGACAGAGTCGGCATCCTCTGCCTCGATATCGAAAAGATGACCGGGAAAAAGAGATAGCTTGATTGGACTTGCACCGCAACGAAGTGTCGGGCGAGGACAGACTATAAATTATTGTAGAGACGCACGGCCGTGCGTCTTTACAGAAATGCGGTAAGTTGTAACGCAATTGTCCTCAATTGCGATAAAGATTCTTAGCAACTCAGGAGAGTTGTCCTACTAAAGGAGGTATTATGCCCACAATAAAAGATATACTCGCTAAAATGAATAAACTTGCCCCGACACAGATTGCCTATAGTTGGGATAATGTCGGACTAATGGTTGGTGACCCGGAATGGCAGGTGAAGAAGATACTGCTTACTCTTGATGTTACCAAAGCTGCCATTGAAAAGGCGATTGCGGAAAAAGCAGACTTGATTGTCTCGCACCATCCCTTTATCTTCAGACCCATTAAAAGCGTTACCGACCCACGGATTATCAAGTTGATTGAAAACAAAATCGGAGTAATCTCCTTTCATACTAATCTGGATCTGGTCAATGGCGGGGTTAATACTGCCCTCGCTCAGAAGCTGGAGCTTTGCGACTTAGAACCGCTTACCCATGAATCAGGGACTGAATGGCTAAAGTTTGAGCTCTATGTTCCGGAATCACATCTTGAGAACCTACGCAATGCCTTAATTGCTGCCAGAGCCGGGAGAATCGGCATGTACGACAACTGTTCCGCCTCCTGGGAAGTGGAAGGTCGTTACAAACCGCTTGCAGGCAGTAACCCCTTCAACGGGACTGCAGAGAATATATCAGCAGAAAAAGAAATCAAGCTGGAGTTTATGGCGGAGGCTTTCAGACGCTCTGCTATCGAAACCACGATAAAGAGCAATCACCCTTATGAACAGCCGGTCTATACTATTACCAAGGTTGAAAACCCTGTCCCGACCTATTCCCTCGGAATAATCGGTAGTTTAAAAGAGCCATTAACCATGTTGGAGTTTGGGGCAAAGGTTAAAGATAAGCTCTCTGCCAAGCATGTCCGACTCTGGACTGCCGGGAGAGACGGTGATGATTTAATCTCAAGAATAGCCGTATGTGGTGGCAGTG
>JAFGVF010000394.1 GCA_016938155.1 Candidatus Cloacimonadota bacterium | reverse complement strand
GCAAAACATTCCCATCCAGATCAATTGTCTCTGCTTTCACGGATGCCAATTTCCTGCATTCACGAACAGTGCCAACGCATGCAATCACAGAGTCTTTCACCAATACAGCCTGAGGTTCGGGTGTATCATCCATAGTCATTATAATTCCGTTGTAAAAAATATACTCCATATTCCTTATCCTATGATATTGTGCAGTATCTCATAGCAAAATCACTTTTACTCGTCAATAATTTTCTTGGGATTTTATGCTCATCAATACATTAAAGTCCACCAATCTATTCTTTTGTTATCCGGAATGCTAATGAGTAGTGTATCTGAAACACTGTTTGATAAAGGGGATTTTATAAGGCAAATACACACCATACTAGCATTAGCTCACGGTGATGCAAGTCCAATCAAGCATTATTTCATCAAGATCATCTTCTTAGTCAAACTACGATCCGATGTCTCCAACTGATAGAAATAAACCCCAGATGGAACACTCTTGCCCTTTTCATCAGCACCATTCCAGATAACATTATGCTTGCCTTGGCTCATCTCATCTTTGATAAGAGTCATGAGCTTCTGTCCTCTGATATTGAAAACAGAAAGTGTCACTATACTCTTTTGAGGAAGCTCAAAGGAGATGGTTGTAGTCGGATTAAAGGGATTGGGGTAATTGGATAATGTGAACTGAGGATAATTCGGTGTTTCCTCCTCTATTCCGGTGAAGCCCGGGAATTCATAACAACCAATATCTATATTGTCACCATATATTCTATTTTCTACGCCTGTTAAATCATATAATGGGAACTCATAATTAGGAGGGAATAAAGCTAAATCTATTGTTCCTGCATCTATTGCAGGTGAAGGTCCCTGCGGGGTATCATCACCTGCCAGATAGTAGTACTCGGGGAATGCAGGATCACCACCTACAAATATCGGATCTGTAGCGGTAAGGTTGTTAGCTCCGAAGTTGATAGTTTCATTTTGATAAACAGTATAGATATTACTAGAATTAGAAAAAAGACAGTTATCTATATTCGAATCTCCTAAGGTGAATATCTGATAGGTATGTCCTGTATTATTTGCGAGAATGCAGTTATACATGTTCAACAGGTCGCTAACTATTATGAAATCTCTGCAGACACCTGTGTTGTTGGCAAAAGTGCTGTTTAGTATAGTAACATTCTCGAAATCATCAGCAACTTTGAAAGAATATGCACCTCCATTTGTTGTATTATCTGCATAGAGACAATTATCAATAAACAGAGTTGGGCTGCTGTTGATCCTCAGATGTCTGAATGAGCTATAGTGTGCAGGTCCATTATGCACATTGTTAATGAAGCTGGAGTTTCTGATAGAAATAGCTTCAATTCCATACAAATCGTACATCCCACATGCATAACCTTGATCCGGATTGGGAGATTCACCGGCAACATTGTCCCGCATGATAATGTTATCCATCTCAATACTGTTTACATAAGCATAAATGCAGGTTGTTCCCCAATGAGCAAAGTTGTTCTGGAACAAAATATTACTTAACTCGATATTAGATGTAGTACCATGCAGGCAAAACAAGAATTTATCTAATTCACTGTCTCTTACAATAACATCTTCTACCCGGGAATTCGTACTGGAATAGTAACCAAATGCAATTGCGAAATAAGTTGTTATTGATACATTCCTGACAATCATATTATCTTGATGTGAACCCATAGAGATAGCACCGGAGACAGGTGTATCAACAAAATACTCAGCGTAAATATGTGTTTGTTCAGGTGAAACTCCCTGAAGAATGCTATTCTCTTTCAAAACAATAGATGTATTGAAACCATAAACTATTTCCGTGAAATCACCTCCCAGCAAGTAAACTGTCAAAGGGGTTTCTTCACTTGGATTTAACTTCTGAAAAGCCTTCCAGGTGGTTCGGAGTGGTTCTTCGGGAGTTAAACCGGAATTGTTGTCATCACCTGACATCGAGACATATAAATCACTGTTTACAGGTGTGATATATGATCTTTCGAAATCAAATATTGGAAATGGATATGGTACATTATTATAACCATTATCGAAATAGTTTACAAAGTATTTATTCGGTTCATACCACGTGAACATATCCAGATAGATATCAAGTGTATAACCAAAAGTATAGCTCCATCCGATATCCATTCCCTGAGGACTATTATTGTTATATATGCTGCACCGATTGACTTGATCGAAGGTTACATTTGAGTAGTCAGAAGTTGAGCTTGAAAAGCATACCCCTCCTCCGATAAAGCGCCCGATATTATTGAAAATGTTTACATTACTAATGGTGCAGGAGAGATTGTCATATCCAAAACAGATACCACCGCCCTGTGAAGCAATATTTCCATAAATATCTAAATAGGATAGAGTGATACTTATATTTTCGTCTAAAAAAATCCCTCCTCCAAAAACCTGCCAACTATTTATATCCTGACTCTCCCAAAGGATATGTCCTCGCCCCCCTGTAATAGAGAATCCTCTAATAGTACAATCTATCAGATTCTCATAGCAATAAATAACTGATTCTTCATTTAAACTTCCATTTATAATTGTATTTTGAATGTAAGTTGTATCTCCGGTTGTTGCTTCCATAGAACAGAGAGTAACGCTAGATTTGTTGTTAAACTCAAGGTTCTCATAATACACTCCTGGATTTACCAAAACAGTATCTCCGGCAACTGAAACATCAATACCAGCTTGAATTGTAGTATAATCTATTGGTATTGTGATAATATTTGCTGTTAGGATAACAGGTATGCATAAGACTAAAATCAATAAATACTTCATTATAGTTCCTTAATGTGAGGTAGTGCGGATAACCGCACTACCTCAAGTTATATTTCTTATTTTAATAGGAGCATTTTTTGAGTCAAGGTCTTACTTGGAGCATTAGGAAACTTATTCAACCCATATAGGGTTGAGGGTTCTTTGGGTCTCGTTACCATGGGCTTACGCCACATGGCTACCCACATGCAGCCCATAAAGGGCTAAAGAAATTCTATAAAGACACCCGAATTACAAAATCGGTTTGACAAAACAAATTCAATAGCCTTTTCTTGCATTATGCTGACCCCGCAGGGGTTACAGGTGGGTAGCCACTGGTGGAACCTGTGGTAATGAATAAAAAAACAATACTCAACCCTATATGGGTTGAATTGGAGACATTATGTCCACATTTACCAAATTACTGGTTCATATTGTATTCAGTACCAAAAAAAGAGAACGGACTCTGAACCTATCCAGAAGAGATGATATTCTGGGATATTTGTGTGGAATCCTTAAGAACAAAGACTCCCATGTTTTCAGAATCAATATGACAGAAGACCATGTCCATATCTTCTGCTCTTTCCATCAGTCAAACAATGTAGCAGACCTGGTCAAAGCAATCAAGGTCTCCTCAAGTAATTGGATGAAGACCGAGAAGATATCTCCTTACTTCACCGGTTGGCAAAGTGGATATGGAGCATTCTCTATTTCATATGGTGACAAAAGCGAGTTGATTGAATACATAAAGAATCAACAAGAACACCATAAAAGACTGGATTTTGTTACAGAATTCAAGAAATTACTGGATGAATTCGGCATTTCCTATACGGATGCCTACCTTGAATAGTCCAACCCATATAGGGTTGAAGGTGTTTAGTGGGGTTTGTTACCATGGGCTTACGCCACATGGCAACCCACATGCAGCCCATAAAGGGCTGAAAATTAAGTTAATACCTATATTTGGATAAAGAAATTCGTTTGACATATCAATTCCTGTCTGCTACTGCTGACGATCTGTTTTGAACAAACAAATGGGTTCTCGCTCCATTCGAAATTCTTCCTTAAAACCTTCTCCTCGCTTCATATTTGATTTTAAACAAAAAAAGAGCAGGACATTCATCCTGCTCTTCATTTATTTAAACTGTAAATTACATATTCAACCAGTAAACTGCAAGGTCGGCAGTACGGTTGGAATAACCGAATTCGTTATCGTACCAGGCAAGGATTTTATATAGTTTACCCTGTTTCTTGGTGAACTCGGAATCAAAGATAGAGGAATGGGGATTGCCCACGATGTCTATAGAAACAATCGGGTCATCAGTATATTCCAGAATCCCTTTTAATTCACCCAGAGCAGCCTTTTTCATCGCAGCATTAATCTCTTCCTTGGTCGGTTCTTTTTGCAGAGTGACCGTCAAATCAACTAAAGAACCGTCAGGGGTGGGAACGCGAACAGCATAACCGTTCAGTTTGCCGTTAAGCTCAGGTATAACAAGACCGATAGCCTTTGCAGCACCGGTGGAGGTTGGAATCATACTCATCGCTGCTGCTCTTCCACGACGCAAATCGCTGTGGGGGAGATCAAGAATAACCTGATCATTTGTATAAGAATGGATCGTTGTCATCAAGCCTTCAATAATTCCAAAGTTATCATTGAGAACTTTACAAACCGGGGCAAGGCAGTTTGTTGTGCAACTGGCATTTGAAATAACCTGATGGTCAGCTTTCAGAGTATGGTTATTGACTCCGAGAACAACTGTAGCATCTACTGTATCTTTGGCAGGAGCAGAGATAATTACTTTCTTGGCACCGGCTTTGATATGCTTCATAGCTTCTTCTCTGGAGCGGAAGAATCCTGTGGACTCAATAACCAGCTCAACTCCCAGTTCTGCCCACGGGAGCTTCTCAGGGTCGCGTTGAGCATAAATCTTAATACCTTTACCGTCTATCATGAGCATGTCGCCATCAGCATGAATCTCACGGTTATAAATCTTATGCACACTGTCATATTTAAACAAATGAGCCAGTGTTTTGGCATTTGTAAGGTCATTAATTGCAACAATTTCTACCTGGTCTGCATACTTATCCAGAAATATTCTTGCAACCAGTCTTCCGATGCGGCCAAAGCCGTTAATCGCAACTTTCTTCATCTATTCCTCCATTTATAACATTGTACTGTGATTTGCACTGCCGACTACTTTAACCATTTCCTCGACAGATTTTTGCATGGCTTCTTCACCTTTGCCCAACCACTTGCGGGGATCAAAGCGTTTCTTATCAGGGAAGAAGTCATCAGGATTAACACCGGATGGGCAGGCAATGGCTTCGGCATTCTTAGCCCAGAAACTCTGGACTGCTCCGGCTATATCCATCTGATACTGGGTATCTTTATTGATTTTAACAACTCCGTTCCTAACGGCAGTCATTTGCTGTTCATCTGTAAGTCCGGATGCACCGTGCAGAACAATACCGGTCTCAACCTTATTGGCAATGAGCAGGTCATCTATCTGTTTGATAAGGGCTAAATTGAGCTTAACTTTCGAGCCCTTGGTAACCCCGTGATTTGTTCCGACTGACGCTGCAAATAGGTCAACACCTGTCTTTGTAACATAGGCAAGTGCTTCTTCAGGATGTGTATAAAGCTCATTTTCAGAGACTATCTCATCTTCTGTACCCTTGATGTAACCAATCTCACCTTCAACAATTACGCCATGTTTATGGGCTATTGCAACCACTTCTTTAGAGATACGGACATTCTCTTCAAATGTCTCGTGTGAGGCATCTATCATCACGGAAGAAACGAGTCCATTCTCGATGCAATAAACAACGAAATCAAAGTAATTTGGAGTTGCATGGTCGATGTGCAGACCGATACCGGAGTTTTTATATTGATTGGCTATTATCTTTACCAGTGAGGAGATAACCTGTGCACCGACATTCATGTCTTGAGTCATTCCGGCAGCATAT
>JAFGVF010000393.1 GCA_016938155.1 Candidatus Cloacimonadota bacterium | reverse complement strand
CACCATCCAGAATATCTGTAGGAGGATTATCTGTACCGAAATACAAATCATAACCATCTGCAAATGCGGCTGAATTCCATTGAAGTGTTCCGCCTGTCAGCAGATCGATTGCACCATCTGCCGGAGAAACCAAGGTTGTTGGTGAAGGTGGAACTGAATTATCAATAACACTTAGATTATCAATATACAAGTTTGGACCATATCCTGAGATACCATTGAATTTAAGTATGAAAGTTGTATTTGCATAAGCACCCAGACCAACAACTTCATTTATAAATGAACCGGGATTCGTAGGACCGGCACCATCAGCAGATTCAAAAGCTGTAGTGGTACGATACCAAATCTGGGTCCAGTTTGCACCATTATCTGTAGAAATGCTTATGTCAAGAGCATCATTTGGATAACTTGAATGATAAGCGTGTGACCAATCAAATGATAGTGCAGGTGTGATACCTGTTGCATTGAAAGGTGGTGTTGTAAAGGCTGCATTACCGGTTGCCCAGCTCCAGAAATCACAGAAGATTGAAGGTGCAGGTGTTCCGGATGTTCCATAAGTTGCCCATGCATTTGTACCGGAAGTTGAGAATCCAGGTGCAGGCCATACACCAAACTGCTGAACATAAGGATAGCTTGTAACAGGTCCTGCAATTGTAGTAAAATTATATACAGGATTTGTTGTTTCGGTACGAGTAGAAGTATTCTTGGAAATCACTCTCCAGTAGTAAGTTGTCGTATTTGAGAGGATACCAGGATCATAAGTTCCTGATATACCGGCTACAGCATCAGTTACAACTTGAGTTACCGGTGGATTATTTGTACCGAAGTACAGATCATAGGTTTCTGTATTGGCACCGAAATCCCAGCTTAATGTTGTATTTGTTGCTTGATTGCTTGCACCATTTGCAGGAAGTGCATTAGTGATTACACCGGGTGCAGTTGATGATGTTATATCACCTGTCTGATCTGCTGCGATATCAATCAGATAAGAACCTGATGAGGAAGAATAACCTTCGACGCAGATGTAATAATCTGTATTGGCTTCAAAGGTCATGCCAAAGATTGCAGACTGTGCTGTCCCGCCGTAGTCATCGTTTGACCAAAGCTGAGTTGCCATATCTGCTGCATAAACACGGAGATATGTATCCCATGTTGTAGATGCATTAACCATATTTGCAGAAACATTTGTAAGCTGCATTATTGCATTAATACGATAGAATACATCGGGGCTTGGATTGGCAACTTCGCTTGCATTGTCTGATGTGTTACCGGTATCGGAATATGGTAATGTGGTAATTTGAACTGCATCCAAAAAAGTCTCTCCACCTTCAGCGAACAATCCAATCACACAAACTGCCAATAATAGGAATAATACTATTTTTTTCATATTAGATAGCTCCATTACTTTAATGTATAATTGTTTAATTGTCTGTATTTATAAATGCAGAATATTCATGCATTTAAACATAAAACGAAATCTCCTCAATCATTCGGTATATGAATATACACCACCTCTTTTTTTAATCCTTCAGTCATTTTTCAGAGCCTATGTGGGTTTGTGGATGTGGTTGGTTTCTTTCGGCTCATCCAAACAACTTCTTCAGATCTATTTAATGACAGGCAAGAACCTCCGTTCTTCCATCCTGTCGCTAATTTCCTACCTTCTATAAAACCCGAGGTTTAGATAATACTTCCTACTTTTTACCTAAATCAGTTTTTTATATGATTTAATTTGGCATTAGTTCCATTTTTATGTCAAGTAATTTTCTTAGATTCCTTTACGCCTTAACTTCCCTTATAAGAGTAACCTACACCTATTTCCTTTAGATATGCAGGAGGATACTTCGCGAATAATCTCTTTTTATTTTTATTACAGCTATTTTATCTGACTACCCAATAAGTTATATTTAGAAGATGATGATTGGAATTTTCTATCATCCGTCTAAACAAATGCACTCTCATTGCTCCGTTACAATAACTATTATTCAACTATAAACTGCTTACCCACGAGTTGTGAATAACTTAGTCGTTTGGGTAGGTATCCGGTAAGGGACCGGTAGGGGATTGGTTGGTTTTTGTTTGGAATTGTAACGGGGCATTGATAGAGAAATGAAAAAGGCGGTTCCGAAGAACCGCCTCTATGTTTAATTATCTAAGGGTTATTTCTTAGCTTTTTCAACTTCAGGTGTAGGTTCGATATATTCAACCCAACCATAAGTTCTGTAACTGCGTCTAACAGGTGTATAAGAATTAGTTCTTATAGGAGCATTGTCTGCAGTAACTTTTACGAAATAGTGGTTTCCGGGTAATAATGATGGATCCATTGCACCGGCATTGGTTCCAACACTCTGAAGGAATGTTGTGCCATCACAAACAAAGTCAGGAGTTGTTCCTGCATAAACATTGTACATTGTAGCACCGGCAACTGCATCCCAGGTTAAGTTCATCAAACCACCGGAATATGTAAGTACAAGGTTAGTCGGAGCATCAAGTCCTGCGATAGGTTCTGCAAGACCTTCTGCTGTTGGGGCATAGCATAATGCCATGTCATCAATGAGCGGTCCACCGACACCATCCATTCTGTATTGGTGACCTATAGTACCGTCTGCATTCTCAATACCTATACAGGCATCGCCCTGTATAGTATTAAGTCCTGATTCTGTATCACCGTTGAAGTAATTGCGATACTGAATTTTAATTCTACCGCTTGGGTAAAGAATTACCTGTACATCCATATACTCATTGGCATCAGCATAGTCATTCCACATTTCAACTGTATAAACAAAGTTACCCTCAGCATCATTTCCATAATATGGTATTGATGGTACATTAGTTGTATGCAGATCCATTCCTAACATTGCTATCACATCATTAGGAGTAGTAGCACTTGGAATTGCAAGAGAACTGTATCCGCTTCCGGTAGGTCCACTAAACTGAATCCAGCCGTTTGTACCAAGATAAACTTGAGTATAGTTAGCTCCAAAGTAATTGAATGTGAAACCGATATCAACTGTTGCATAACCGTCATCAGGACTTGTGTAACCCGGAGTTATACCGGTTGCACTAATATCAACCCAGTTGAAATCAGGCTGATAGCCCAAACCATTTCCATCGGGAGTACTGTTGGCAAAGTAGTAGCCACCATAAAGTGTACCATCTCCACCATAGTTCAGGTTAGACTGAACTGTGAAGGATCTAACAGCAACAGGGTCGGAACCCTCACCATTTGGATTGTAACCGGTTACATACCAGTAATATATGGTTTCATAGTTCAATGGAGTTGTAAGTGTAACGCCTGTTACATTACCAACATCTGTCATTGTATAGTTTGTGCCATCTTCACTGATATAGAGGTTATATCCAAATGCCCAAGCATCAGCAGCCCATGTGAATGTAGGATATTCACTTACACCGGTAGCTAAGTCAGCAGGAAGCGTCATTACTATTTCACTTGGTGCATTAGCATATGTTGTGAAACTCCATACAGGACAGTTTTCAGCATTACCATTTCCATTATAAGGTATAACCTGCCAGTAATAGGTCGTATTACCGGAAAGATTGTTTGCCATATAATAATCAGCGATTCCATTGTCTGTCATGTTCTCAATATTTGCTGGCGGGTTATCTGTACCGAAATTAAGGTAATAACCTTCAGCAATAATAGATGTATTCCAATTCAATTCAGTATTGAAATTTTGATCAACGGCAGTATCAAGAGGAGATATTAAAGAAACAGGTCCCGGGACTGACCCGACAGTTGTAAAACTCCAGACAGGGCAGTTAATAGCATCACCATTAACATTATAAGGGACAACCTGCCAGTAATAAGTTGTATCACCGGTTAAACCGCTGTATGCGTATGAAGTTACATCACCTTGATCAGCTCCATTCAGTACATTTGTTGGTGGGTTATCTGTACCAAAATACAGATCATAACCATCAGAATGCCCCGCAGCAGTCCAACTCAGAGTTCCTTCACTCAGCTGCTCAACAGCACCATCAACCGGAGCAACTAGAGATGAAGGATTGGGAACAGCTGTAGGATCTACAAACGGCTCGTTAAGACCTTCCACAGTAGGTGAATAACATAATGCCATTCCATCTCCTATAGGTCCACCAACTCCAGCATTAGAGTAGCCATGCCCAACAGTACCATCAATATTCTCAATACCGATAGCTGCAGCACCAATCATAGAAGTTGTTCCGGAAGTGTTATTAGGATTAACATGGTTATTATATTGAATCTTGATTCTACCGCTTGGATACAGAATAAGCTGGATATCTATCAATTCATCATTATCATTATAGTTTGTCCATTGTTCCACAGTGAAAACAAAGTTGCCGTCTTCATCCAGTCCATATAAGCTGGTCGAAGGTACGACACCGGTGTGCAGGTCTCTAATCATCAACCCAATCTCATTGTTTGGTGTGGCTGTATTGGGAATAGTAACACCATAATAACTTGACTGTGAATCGAATGAGACATAACCGTTTGTATTCAAATATATTTGGGAATAAGTGTTACCAAAGTAAGTAAAATCGAATCCGATATCTACCAAGGCATAACCGTCATCTGAGTTTGAATAAGAAGGTGTTGACCCGGTGGCACTGATGTCAACCCAATCAAAAGTCGGTTGATAACCAAGTCCATTACCCAAAGCAGTGCTGTTGGCAAAATAATAACCACCGAAAGCTGTTCCATCACCACCATAGTTAGGATTTCCGGCCCAAGTAGTGAAGCTTTTTACAGCGTTCATCGTTTCTAATCTGTTAGAATTTCTTGATACAACTCTCCAATAATATGTAGTAACTAACGCAAGTGTCCCAGGGTCATAAGAACCTGAAACGCCGGCAACAGCATTATCAATCACCATTGTAATCGGAGGATTAACTGTATCGAAATACAAATCATAGGTTTCAGTATCTGCTCCAAAATCCCAACTTATTGTTGTATTCAGTGGTAGATTTGCTTCTCCATTAGCAGGTGATACATTTGTAATTGCTCCAGGTCCTCCTGTTGTTACGATACTACCAGACTGATCAGCGCCAACATCAATCAGATATGAACCTGAAGAAGATGAGTAACCTTCAACGCAAATATAATAGTCTGTGTTAGCTTCGAAGGTCATGCCATAGATTGCAGACTGTGCTGTCCCGCCGTAGTCATCGTTTGACCAAAGCTGAGTTGCCATATCTGCTGCATAAACTCGAAGATATGTATCAAATGTTGTAGAGGCATTAACCATATTTGCAAAAACATTTGTAAGCTGCATTACAGCGTTAACACGATAGAATACATCAGGGCTTGAATTGGCAACTTCGCTTAAATTGTCTGATGTGTTACCGGTATCGGAATATGGCAATGTGGTAATCTGAACCGCATCAGCAAAAGTTTCTCCACCTTCTGCAAACAATCCCATTACACAAACTGCCAATAATAGGAATAATATCATTTTTTTCATATTAGATAGCTCCATTTTATTAGTTTTACTCAGGAATTTGTACAACTCGTGAGTAACGGCATTTCTGCCTTTCAACTCGATAGCTGTTCCCCGATTCGATAGTATGTTTTTGGTTTGTGTGGGTGTGTTTAAAATCTCCCCGGGTAACAACATGTTTTTATCCGTTTTCCGTATAATAAATTATACAGAACTTAAGAATCAATATTTCATACCTCCTGTATGTAATATCGTAATGAGATGTGCATGGAGAATTCCCAGAATGTGGGTATAAATTGAGATTCTCCTCTAGCTTACCAAACAATCTCATAAACAATAACAACCTAACAGCGTTAAAATAGATAGTATAAAAAATTGTGTCAAGGGATAATTGATTATTGTTTGATTTCATGAGCATTAACTGCCATCTAATGAGCATATATAGGTTTAAAATATATATCGAAGCGATTGAGGGAATCATGATTACGGTTATCAGTCGTTGTTAGGTAAAAAAAAGGCGGCCGGGAGGCCGCCAGTTTGGTAGTTAGGGAGATCCTTCTTGAGAGGTCATTTCAAGAAAATTTATTTTGAGAAATATCCATTATAAACAAAAGAGGTTAATCAATTGAGTCTTTACGAAATTTCTTCAATAAAATCCCTTTACAGTTTGAAAATTATAAATGGATTTAAACTTGTCAAGTAAATTTCTATTTCACATTTATTTCACTTTACTTTCTGCCCTTACTTATCTCTCTTTCCCGCTGATAACTTCTGATATTTTCCGTAGTATAAAGAATAACGGCAATCCAGACAAAAATGAAACCTATCAGTTTATTTCTGGGAAAAGCTTCCCCATGGATTAATGTACCTATTAATAACTGAAGGGTAGGTGAAATATATTGCAGGATTCCCAGTTGACTTAAATTGATTTTACTTGCTGCAGAGGCAAACAAATACAGAGGAAATCCCGTTACTACTCCGGAAAGTATCAATAACAGCATCGTTCCGGGATCTGAAGTGGTGAAGTGAGTTGTGTTTTGGTGTGCAAGCCATAAGATATACAACAAAGCCGGTAAAAACTGTATTGCCGTTTCAAGACTCATCCCTTCGCGACTTTTTAGAGGAACTTTCTTCTTTGTTAACCCATAGATACTGAAGCTTAAGGCAAGAATCAATCCTCTCCAGGGTAAACTTCCAAAGATAACTGTGAGATAGAGAACTCCTATAAAAGCAAGGATTATCGCTCCAAGCTGTGCCATCCTCAGTTTTTCCTTTAAAAAAATGACTCCCAGCAGAACTGCCATCAGGGGATTTATAAAATACCCAAGACTCGCCTCTACCACATGACCATTCAAAACACTCCAGATGTATATAAACCAGTTGAAGCTAATCAAAACAGCACAAAGGGCATACTGAAGAATTATCTTGGGATTTGACTTCAGCACAGAAAGCCATTTCCAACTTTTCCCAACAATTAAAAGGATCAGAAAAAATGCAAATGACCACACCATCCTGTGGCAGAGAATTTCCGATGCCGGGACATTTTGAAGTAACTTCCAAAAAAGTGGCAGTAATCCCCAGACGAGATAAGCCCCTATTCCAAGCAATATCCCCGGATTCAAGCATAACTCCCGGATTCTGTTTTAGTTTCCTTCATTGTTGATTCCTGTTTCCCTGTTATTTTATTTCTCACTATTTGCAGATAAACTTTCTGTCAATTTAAAGTATCTTAACCACTTCCTCCATCTTTCTGAGACTATTCAATACATGGAGTTCCGGCAGTCACCATTACGACCAAAGTGAGTTCAGGTAAATGCAGAACCTGGTTTTCTAACCCCTATTCAACAATCCGCATTTTTCCCACTGTGTTTAATCATCAGGTTATTACATAGTTACCTACCTTTCAAATAATGGGGTATGTGTTAGCAAGTGTTATTAAATTTCCACTTTACCTGAAGAGTACAGCTAAAGCAGTTCATCCAATATATCTTGTTGTTAGTTATAGAAAATTAACTAACTTATTGACATAAAATCCCCGTATTTTTGATACTTCAATGAAGTAGTTTACAGGAGGATAAAGTGGAAAAATACAGACTTATTAGAGAGCTTAGTCCTAAAGAGACAACCGTACTTGTATATCATTTCTCAACATCGATTGAGCTTCTGAATGCATTACTCACAGTACTATTGTCCGATGATGAAACTAACCTTATTGTAATGAGTAACCTTAGCAGTATGATCTCAGGCTGGTTAAAGGGACAGGCAGCGAAGCTTGAGCAGAGTAAAACTGTAATGAACATTGATGAGGCGTTGAAAACTATCAATCAGTTTATTGAGAATGATCTGGAAAAAGATATTGCTGAAGTAGATGCCCTGACCTGTCAGGCGAAAACTGCTTGTTTGGAGTATCGCAAACTGTTCCGAGCAGATTATGGGATGATTGAAGGTGAGATTAGTGACCAGATGCTTGGGGTGCCGATACCGGCTTACGAGAAGCCATTTCCTGAGGGGGCAGAACTGATAGATTTGCCTTCACCGAATAAAGAGATATTGAAAAAAACTAATTTGTTTGATTGTATAATAGAGCGGGAGAGCCGGAGAAAATTTACAAACGAATCGCTTTCCCTAAGTGAATTATCCCTTTTGTGCTTCACAACCCAAGGATTAAGAGGTAAACCCGCAGCAGGCAGATGGCACTTCCGAACTGTTCCGAGCGGAGGAGCCAGGCATCCTTATGAAACATATTTGGCTGTGAATAAAGTTGAGGGACTGGATTCAGGTATTTATCGCTATCTGCCATTGGAACATAAATTGCTATTAGTAAAGGCAGTAGATGAAAAAGAACTTCGAAAGAAAATGACCCATTACTCGGAAGGTCAGGAATTTGCCGGACAGAGTGCCGTTGTATTCATCTGGAGTTGTGTTCCTTACCGAATGGAGTGGAGATACTCAACAATGGCTCGAAGAGACCTGCTTCTTGAAGCGGGGCACATCTGTCAGAACCTCTACTTATGTGTAGAAGGCTTGGGCTTGGGAACCTGCTCGATACTTGCTTACAGGCAGGATTTGGATGATTATCTGGGTCTGGATGGAGTCGATGAATTTGTAACTTATATCTCGCCGGTTGGCAGGATAGAAAAATAGCGTTAAAATTTGGCTTGACTGAGTCAATTGTGTAAACAAGAAATAGAAACTT
>JAFGVF010000392.1 GCA_016938155.1 Candidatus Cloacimonadota bacterium | reverse complement strand
TGGACGAACCTATGAAGTGTACAAAGGATGTGGTGATTTCCTCAGAAACTTCAAATGCTCAAATCGTGATCTTACAAAATACATCATCGGAGCTGTCAGTCCACTCGACAATCCCATCACACCATCGCAATTGAGTCCAATTGTTATGAGACGCTATCTCATGGGAGTGACTGAAGAGATGATTCAAAAGAATAGAGAAGAGCTGCTTGACACAAAGGTTAGCGATATCAATAGTCTGGGTGATATGTTAGATGCAGTTGTTGCCGACAATATCATCTGCACCTTTGGAAACAGTGCAAAAATAGAGGAAGAAAATGAGATATTCGCTAATCTTGTGAATGTCTTTGAATAAGATATAACATATTGAAAAGGCAAATCTTGAGTGCATCGAGGTTTGCCTTTTTCTTGCAAACTATGCGGAGTAACATTGGAGTTTGAAAATCGTCTGGCAAATTGCTTAGAGACAGAGATTACCTATTCAATTCTTTCCTTGTTGCCTGAGTCTAAGCGTTCCCAAATTGAAAAATACAAGACTGCCTCTAATCGTAAGTTGCACTATCTCGGGTGGCAACTGCTTTCTGATTTATTGGTTAGTGCCGGATACGCTCCTGAAGTGATGAAAGAGATTGTCTTCGGTGAAAACGGGAATCCTTCCGACCCATTATCACGCTTCTATTTCAGTATTTCCTACTCTTATCCATTTGCCTTCTGCGTTTTAGCTGATGAGCCTGTTGGTGCTGATATAGAGCTTTTATCGAATCTCACTCTTGATGAATTGCGACTCTTCTGCCATCCTGATGAACTGAACTACTTAGGCGATAATCCCACACAAAAGGAGTTGTTTAAGATTTGGTCTGGTAAAGAAGCAGTCCTAAAGCTGCTTGGAACGGGATTCCAAAGTAATCCGGCTGAAATAAATACTTGTGGTAATCCCTTGATTATTGATGAGAAAGAAATTACTCTTAAAGAACTGTCTCTTGATTTAGATCGGCTTATAGCCTTCACAGCTCAATTTTCTCCTCAATAAACTTCATTGCCCTGTCTTAATCCGCGGGAATCTCGCGGGACTCACACGGGAATCTCTCGGGGCTCCCCCCGAGTTATCCACAAAATGTTCATAACTATTTCGCTCATTTTTCCCGTGTATTGGAATGGACACAAGTGATAAGAATCTAACACATTTGTCCCTTATGTTCCATTTGTCCCTGTGCCCCAGACTTGGAATAGTTGCTCGCCTTCGGCTCGCGAGCTTTTCGCTTCGTTCGCTATCGTGCAGGCGATATGTAATATCTAAATCTTGACTTCCCATCACAGATAAATAATTTAGTGCCAGTATTAGGAGAGGGTTAAATGTCTGCCTGGTAACAGGAGGAAAGTCCGGACACCATAGGACAGGATACTTTCTAACGGAAAGCTTCGGTAACGGAGAGAAAGCTCCACAGAAACAAACCGTCGAATCAGCTCAGGCGTTTCGGTAAGGGTGAAATGGTGGTGTAAGAGACCACCGGCTATTCTGGTGACAGGATAGGACGGGAAAGCCTTATCCGGTGCAATGCCAAATAGGGGAGAAATCCGTTTTACGGGTACGGGGCGGTCCGTTCCGTCATACTCTCGGGTAGGCAGCTACAGTCGTTCCCTGAAAAGGAGTTCTTACGAACGCAGCAATGCACGAAGTAGATGAATAGACATTACCAATGCTCTTAGCATTGGAACAGAATCCGGCTTAAAACCTTCTCCTGAATACGCTTAATCCAATTAAGCCGGTAATTGCCTAAACTAAAACTTTACAAGTTTACCAATCGAGATATTTTCTGCCCAGTTATAGTTAAAGAGGTATTATGAAACAGTTAACTTTCATATTGATAGTTGTTACCATGTTGTTAGGATGTGGACACGAGGCAAAAAGAACAAAATCGAAGCCTATGCCACCGCGTAAGGTTTTATCTGCAGATATCCCCTTGTGGTTCTATGACATACCGCAATCACATACTACAGGAATCGGAATCGGTGTAACCGAGGAGATGGCAAAGGAGAAAGCTGCGAGGCAAATAGCCTTATTCGAACAGGGTCATGTTGTGTGCAACTTCTGTGAATATGATAATGAACGGGATAAACTGGGCTTACAACTGAAAAAGATGGAGTTTAAGTTTAGCGAATTGGTTGACTCCGTTCGTTATAATGAGATACTAAATTCAATCAAACTTCTGGATAGCATAAACTTAAGAGGTGATTTTATCGGTCTCTACTCCACACAGGATTTGGATGTCCCATTTGGTAAAGAGACAGTTACAGAGAATGATTTACCACCCTGGCACGATAGGAAGGAGCAAATCGAAAGCGGTAGTTCCGGTATCGTTGCATACGGTGAAGGCAGAAGCCATACGATCTGGAGTGCCTTTGAAAAAGCTTATCAGGATGCTCTTTATAAATTCAGTCGCTATTTATCTACCGGTGTAGAGTCTTATATTAGTGAAAAGAATGAGTATATCGAAAGAAATGCAACCGCAATAGAATCGGATATAATCATCAAAAATGTTAAACTGGAAAAGCTGTTTGTTATACCTTCGGCAACATCAACCGGATTGCAACAGTATAAAGTTTTCTGTCAAATCAGTTGGAATAATCAACAGGAAGTGAAGAGCGTAAATTAGCACTATTCCTTATCAACGAGCTTGTTGATTATCTCTTTGGGGATAGTCATTTGAACAAAAGCTTTGAATTTGTTCTTTTCCGGAATTCTGATGATAAGCGAATTGTTTCTCTGCAATTTGTTAATGGTCAATCCTGGTGAGTAAACAGTTATCTCATTTTCTTTTGATACTTCATCCATACTTTCTTCAATAGTAGAACTGATATAATTTAGCACAGCCCTTCTGGCACTATTTTCAGCTCTTTGCAGAGCAATCTCCTCCATCTGGGCTGTAGCTGTCCCATAGAAGTACATTACTGAGTCATTCGCTGCATTTTCATTCCACCATTCAGGTACGGAAGTAACTTCTACTTGATTACCGTTTTTTCCGGTATTAAAACCGATTACAAAACTGATCAGCATAAGAATCAGGATGAGTAGATAATTAAACAATCGATTAGCCATTGAATACCTCTTAAATAAAGAAAGCCCTTTCCTGTCGGAAAGGGCT
>JAFGVF010000391.1 GCA_016938155.1 Candidatus Cloacimonadota bacterium | reverse complement strand
GCAAGAGTTTCAATTATATAAAAGCTTTGAAAGAGAAGACAGATGTTGCAAAGTCAATCGTGATAATCGGAGGTGGATTCATCGGTGTAGAAGTTGCTGAGCAACTTGCCAAACACAAGGATAAGACTGTATCTTTGATAGAAATGCAGGAATACTGCCTTCTGAATGCTTTTTCCGAGAAAATAACCAAGCTTGCAGACCAAGCTATCCGGAGTTGTGGAATACAATTACATACTTCATGCAAAGTCGAGGAAGTGTTGGCAGAAAACGGTAAAGTGAGTGGAGTCAGGATTGAAGGCGGTAAAGTAATCCCCGCTGACCTGGTGATTATGGCAATCGGATATAGACCCAATACTGCCCTTGCCGAAAAAGCAGGACTGCATATCAATTGCAATAAGGCTATTTTCTGTGATACTTATCTTCGGACAAAAACAAAGGATGTATATGCGGTTGGAGATTGCTCCGAATCTGTCGGTTTCATTACCGGAAGAGTTGATAATGTTATGCTTGCTTCAACAGCTACTGCTGAAGCCCGTATCCTTGGTTATAATCTCTATAAAATAAAATTGATTCGTAATTTCTCCCGTACTTTATCAGTGTTCTCCACAGAGATTGCCGGAACTGCGTTTGCCTCTGTTGGAGCAATTGAGCAAACAGCTGAAGCTGCCGGGATTGAATATATCAGCGGAGAATTTGAAGATACCGACCGACATCCTGACACATTTTCAGATACTTCCAAACTTTGGGTTAGCCTGATTGCATCCCCCAAAACAGGGACCATCATTGGTGGAGAGATTCACGGAGGAAAATCTGTGGGTGAACTAATCAATGTTATCAGTCTGGCAATTCAGAAGGGAGTTACGGTTTATGAATTAGTATCCTTCCAAATCGGTACGCACCCGTTATTGACGACAGCCCCAACTAAGTATGTCCTCATAAAAGCTGCCGAAGTTGTAATGAGCAAGATCGTGCTATGTAAAGATAAATAAAACGGAAGAGAGTATTTTAACGGCTACCCTTGTGATTAGGGTAGCCTTTTGTTTTTGTAATAGGCTCAATTAACTGCAAGATAATCCAATTTTGGTGAGAAAGCACAAACATTACACAAGATTAACCAAATACTAATCATGATTTAACCAATAAGTCGTATTATCAGGCTAAAAGCTATATAAATTAGGAGAAGATATGCAGAAGGTTGACCTTCATTGTCATTCTATTTATTCCGAGCATCCCTCAGAATGGTTTCTTCAAAGACTGGGAGCTAAAGAGTCCTATACCGACCCCTTCTTTATTTATGACAGATGTATTGAAGCAGGAATGAGTTATGTAACCATAACTGACCATAATAAAATAGATGGAGCATTAATCCTACAATCAAAATACCCTGATAATGTGTTTATAAGCGTAGAAGCAACTACTTACTTTCCTGAAGACGGCTGCAAAATCCATATCTTACTTTTCGGAATCACCGAAGAGGAATTTGAACATATAAATATCTTGCGAGAGAATATCTACCAATTGAGAGACTACATAGTAAAAAGAGATATTGCTTACTCTGTTGCTCATGCATCTTACTCTGTAAACGGCAAGCTTACAGTTGATCATTTGGAGAAGCTTATCCTGCTGTTTGATGTTTTTGAAGAGGTTAACGGCGGAAGAAATGAAGCAAATAATGGTGGTTGGACGCAAATACTGAAACAGTTAACACCGTCATGCTTAAAAGACCTCGAAAGAAAGCATGAAATTACGCCATTGAGCAGTAATCCTTGGGTGAAGGGCTTCACAGGAGGTTCTGATGACCATGCCGGTATCTTCGTGGGAAAGTCATTTACATTTGCAATATCCAGTACTAAAGAGGAGTTTCTGGAAGAAATCAAATGTAGAAGAAGTATTGGTAAAGGGAGACACAATAACTATCATTCCCTTGCCTTTACAGTATATAAAATAGCTTATGATTACACAACGCAAGGTAGAAAAGCAAACACCAACTCCTTTATGAGTACCTTTACCGATGCAATCTTCCAGCAACGGAAGCAATCCTGGCAGGACAAAGTAAAACTGAAAACATTCAAAACAATCAGCGAGAAAAAAGGCGATAGAATAAAATATCTCTTCGGCGAGTTGGTTGATTCTTTACAAAGTAATTCAGAACAAGATATTGATGTGAAATTAAACATTGTTTACGATAAAGTAGATGAGATATGTGATGAGTATTTCCGTATTTTTCTCCGCTCATTAGAAGCCGATATTGCCGATTTCAATGTTGTAGATTTAATCAGAAATCTCTCCAGTGCAATACCGGGAATCTTCCTCATGGCACCCTTCTTCAGCTCCTTTCTGCATATGCATAAAACCCTCAACCTCCTCAGCGAATTGAAGAGACGATTGCTCATGCAGGAAGATTCTAAATCTAAGAAAGTACTCTGGTTCAGCGATACAATTAATGACCTGAATGGAGTATCCATGACTATAAAACGAATGGGTAAAGAGATGGTGGAACGCGGTTGCAATGTGAAAATATTCTCATCTCTGCAAGTTGATGAAATGACTAACGAATTACCACTTAATTATGTAAATCTTCCATCTATGTATGACTTCAAACTGCCCTTCTACGAGTGCCAGAAAATTAAAATACCATCCCTGCTGAAAGCACTGAAGATTATAGATAATGAGCAACCTGATGAGATAATTATCTCCAGTCCCGGACCTTTAGGTGTGATTGGACTATTTGCCGGAAAGATGATGCAAATCAGAACAAAAGCCATCTATCATACTGACTTTACCGCTGAAGCTTCTCATATTATTGGTGATGAGAATGCCTCTCGCATTATCAATGCCTACGAGCAATGGTTCTTTAATCAAGCTGATGTGATAAGCGTCCCGACTCATGAATACATCAATATTCTGGATGGGAGAGGTTTCCAGAGAAGTAAAATGGTAATCTTCAAACGTGGGATTGAAGCATCAGTTTTCTACCCTTTAAATGACCGAGAAGCTGCATACCCTTTACTGAAGAAATCAAAAGCTCAGTTTACGATTATGTTTGCTGGGAGAGTATCAAAGGATAAAAGCCTGGATATCCTGTGTAATGTTATGAAAGAGCTAAACAAAGAAGAATTGGATATTCGTTTAGTTATTGCCGGAAGTGGACCATACACTGAAGAGATGAAACAGGAGTTAAAGGATATCCCGAATGTATTGTTTACCGGTGTCGTGCAAAGGAATAAGTTGGCAGGCTACTACAACGCAGCTGATTTCTTTGTTTTCCCCAGTATCACAGATACTTTCGGCATGGTTATTCTGGAAAGCTTAGCTTGCGGATGTCCTGCAATTGTTTCCAATATTGGTGGTCCTAAGGAAATGATTGAAGAAGGAATAAACGGATTTATTGTTCCCGACCAAATGATTTCAAGCTGGGTTGCTGCGATTAAGAATGCCTATCAACTGTTCCATAATAATAACACCAAATATAAAACTATGCGGGAAGCAGCCGTGAAATCTGTTGAAGGTAATCTAAACTGGGAAAAGGTTATTGGAAGCTTGATTGGGTAGCCGGGGACTAGGAATAAGAATGTTTCAATAGTCTCCTCATATATTGTCCATTCTTGTCCATATCGATGTCCATCATTTTCCTACAGCAATGGGGATCTGTTTCTTTGTATGTTTTCCTGCTTCTTCCAGCTTAATCAGTAGAAGATAGGCACCCGGAAGAACTTTCTTTCCCTGTTTGGATTTCCCGTTCCAGAAAATGACATCATCACCCGTGATAATCTGCTGTCGGGCAGGATGAGCCACAATACGCCCCTTTAAATCATAGACTGTACAATCTACTGTTGCTGATGCAGACTTGAGTTGGAACTTGATAAAGAGTTTTTCATTTCGATATGGTGAAAAAGGATTGTTTTCCAGTTCTATATTGGAAGATGCAGGAGTGTATTCTCTGAAAATACTGTTTTCCGTTCCGGGAGTCGATCCCTGAACATCAATGCAGGCACTCCAATTGTGGTCTCCCGGAGACAGATAAGGATTAATTCTCTCAATTGAGACTCCTTTTGTCGATGACCAATTGGGATTATAGGTAAATATCTCCTCTTTGTTTCCGTTTAAACATTTCAATCTTATCGTTTCACCCTGATTATTGAGATTTGGCAGCCCTGTAAAAACTTGGTCAGGATTTAATGTATATTCAGAAATCAGCTCATCTGCTTCGTTAGCACTTCCGGTTATAACAGTATAATCCTGCCCTGTAAGTTCCAAAGAGAGGGTATCCTGTGAAATTATCAGTTGAATGTGACATATTTCTGATTGGGTCGAGAAAAGCTCTATCCACTCCGGTTTTCCTACTAAGGGATCATACTGGATTTCATTAACAACTGTAGGAAGAAAGTCCTGATACCAGCGTTTTGTCAGGGCATAATCCTGAAAACTATAGGTATAATCATAAACTCCTTCATTTGGAATAGGTGTTGAGAAAGATACTGTGAGAGTATCACTTACGGATAAATAGGTTTCATAAATTGTTGTCCCTGATTCCAGAAGAACATCAAATTCCGTACAAGAAAACAGGCAATCTGTAATCACATTTCCTGTATTAATGAACACAGAATGATTCAGAGTATCTGTTTCTCTTATTGTAGCCTGTATATGCAAATCGGCGGGAGTATTTGGATTCGATTGACCCGGTGAGGATGCAGAAGGTTGTGCCAAGCCTGTCAGGTGATTCGAGTTGTACTCCAATCTGATGACTGAACAATCATAAACAACATCACTTGAAAGATAATAGACTGAATCAAGCAGAGTATTTACAGTTCTCAAACAGAGTCCGTCTCCCGAATTATTTAAAGATGGGATGTTTTCAAGTTCAATAATTGCAGCACCAGGGCATTCAGGAAATTTCTGAACAAGAGCAAGACTATCTGTACAAAGCACAATATACTCCTGAGGCGGAAGTGTTTTTGTGATAAGGCATGAATTGCCAGACCAGTCATTGAGACAAATATTCGAGGGTGGAATGGCAGATTTTAAGGGGTTGTACAGCTCAATCCACTCCTGCTCTCCAGTCAACGGTGCAGGAAACAATTCACTTATAAACAGCTGAATTGGTGTTAAAAGAAGCTGAGTTGTCCACAAGTTATCCACAGGATTCAACTCACCTGAGTGGAAAACTTCAACTTCTAAGATACATGATTCATTTTCGGGCTTTTCGATGTAACTTACTGTATTTATGGAAGATAGTCCATCAACATTGCTAAGTTCTTTCTGACTGACCAAAGTATTGTCGATGCTTATCCTCAGAAGTGCTTCTGAGTTATCCACATTTGTTGTGGATAGATTGAGAATCACTGTGAATATCTTCAGCGAGTCCTCTAATACTACAACATCTACAGCCTTAATAGCAAGGTCAACTTCACGAACATTGCAGTAACCCGGAGTTGGATTCAAACAGGTTAAAAAGTCTTCACTACACAGATTCGTATCTGAGCCATTAGGAATTCTGGCAAGGCTACATCCCTGCGGTACATCGGGAGCAAAGCTGGTTCCCACTGCTTGGTTATCATCAAAAAGATTATTGAGATTCGCATCGCCGTAAAGAATTGTATCCGTGTAATCACCGGAAGGTGAACTAAGCCTGACTCCATCAACAGCATCAGTAGCATTCTGAAAATCAAGATTAGTGTGAATATGGGCATTTTCAACTCCATCTTCAGCTACTACGATAAATCTGCCGGGACGAATGATTATTGAAGTAAAGGTGTAATCATGATTGAAATCTGCTCCTCCGGTGGAGATGTTCCAACCAATAAGATTTACTTCCTCATTTCCGTTATTGTACAACTCAATCCACTCATAGCCTTCATCAGAACCTGCAGGATCGTAGCATAACTCATTTATCACAATGTTGCAATTGAGCAATCCAATCATGACAACAAAAAGGAATGTAAGCCAATGTTTTTTCACGAAACTCCTCATAGTATGACTTTAATAGCGTAATAATATTGATTGACTTATGGATATGTCAAAGTAATTATCGAAAAAAAGTAAAGAGGTTTTGTTATGAAAAGAGTTGCACTTTTATTAGCCGGTTGTGGAAACCGGGACGGGTCAGAGATTCATGAATCTGTATATACTATTCTGGCATTATCAAAGGCAGGTGCTGAGATTGTTTACTTCGCTCCTGACAGAGAGCAGTATCATGTGCTAAACTATCTGACAGGCAAACCAATGCCGGAAAAACGGAATATTCTGTTAGAGTCTGCCAGGATTTCCCGAGGCAACATAAAGCCAATATCTCAAGCAAATCTAAACGATTTTGATGCTTTAATAATGCCCGGTGGAGCAGGTGCAGGTAAGAATTTCTGTGATTTTATCATAAAGGGAACCGATGGAACTATGATGCCGGATGTAAAAGAATTCATTATGGCAGTTCATAAAGCTGGAAAGCCCATCGGAGCAATCTGTATTATTCCTGCAATACTCATGTTGATGTTCAAAAACACGGGCTTAAAGATAACCCCCGGACTCGATAAAGAATGGTTGAATACTGGAAAAAAGATGGGAGTGGAAGTAGAGATGAAATCCTCTTCTGAAATTACTGTTGATGAGAAATTCCGTATTGTTTCTACGCCTGCTTTCATGAACGATGCTCCCTTCAATGAAGTATATCAGGGAATTGAGAAATTGGTAAACAAGATTTTGGAGTGGATATAGAAG
>JAFGVF010000390.1 GCA_016938155.1 Candidatus Cloacimonadota bacterium | reverse complement strand
CTTATTATCAACATTGTAGGGACGATGTAGCGTTAACAAGTAATAACTCTCAGCAACCAGACCCCATTCCTGCAAAACATCTGCATTAATAAACTCGCTCACACTCAAAATACTGTCCACCATTATATCGCCTGTAAGATATGATTTATCCTCCATTCCTTCCCGCTTCAAATGCTCCATTGCAATTGGTGTGGGAGCAAAGAGGAAATCTGATATCCTATCAGTAACAATACGATTAATCTCTTCCGGCATGGTTCGATTGAAACTTCTGAGACCTGCTTCAACATGAACGAGTTTGATTCCAAGTTTTACTGCTGCCAGACTTGCTGCTAAAGTCGTATTGGTATCGCCAAAGACAATAACTGCCTCTGGTGATTCCTTAACGAAAACCTCCTCAGTACTCCGAAGAATACTTGCTGTCTGAGCTCCATGATTAGAGCCTTCAACCTTCAATAAGTAATCCGGTTTCGGTAAACCGATATCCCTAAGGATATTATCTGAAAGATTAATGTCATAGTGCTGTCCGGAGTGAACAATCACTTCCTTAAAATGCTTTCGTAAAGCCCGGGACAAGGGACCGGATTTCACAAATTGAGGTCGAGCTCCTATGACGGTAATGATTTTTTTCATGAGTTTTAGTATGTAAGTGGAAGGCTTACCTTAATCTTATCACGAGAAGACTTATAGATAGCTTGAATAATTTCAACAGATTTTCTTCCGTCTCTACCGTCTGTTTTGGGGTCAGCTTTTCCGGTAAGAACATCAACCACATTCTGATAATAAGGTATATGCCCGAAACCATAGATGTTTGGTGGTTGATAATTACTGTCAGTGATTAATCTGTCATCGTCATCATATTCGGCAAAATCCCATTTTTCAACATGATTGATGGCAACTCCGCCAATTTTAACAGTCCCTTTTTCTCCTAAGATTGTTATTGAGCCTTCAAAATTCTTGGGATATGTCAACATTGTAACATTAATGGTTCCTACTACTCCTGAACGGAATTTAAGAATTGCAACACCGGTATCCTCTGCTTCAATATTTCGTTCTAAGGTTGCAGTCTCTGCCATAACGGATTCAACATTACCAATCAGCCAATACATTGCATCCACATAATGACTTGCCTGATTCATAAAAGCTCCTCCGTCAAACTCCCAAGTTCCTCTCCACTTAGCGGAATCGTAATAGCTCTGTGGACGCTGCCAGAAAACATTGGATTGAACCAGAAAAATCTTCCCGAATCTGTTCTTATCTATAGCTCTTTTCAGGAGTTGCATTGTTGTGTTCAATCTGTTCTGTTTGACAACAAACAGATTCACACCATATTTATCACAGGCACGAATTAGTTTATCTGCATCAGCTATACTGATTGCCATTGGTTTTTCGGTGATTACATGTACTTTATATGAAGCGATGTCTGCACCAATGAGTGGATGAGTTCCGCTGGGAGTGCAGATACTTACCGCATCCAATTTCTCGTTTTTCATCATTTCATGGTAATCTTTGTAGTAATTTGGAATACTGTAGAGTTCTGAGGCTTCTTTTGCTCTGCTTGGAATAATGTCGCAACATGCTACGAATTCAGCATCTCCTATCTGTTTTACAGACTCAAAATGGTTCTTTGAGATTCTACCGCATCCAATAAGCCCCAAGCGTAGTTTTTCCACGGTAATACCTCCTTTTAAAAAACTATGTTTTGTTTATCACCTCTCTACATTAGCTTTACTTTGTCAATCGTTTTATCAAGGAAAAGGGATTTATGAGATTAAGGTGGATTTTATAAACTTTTATGTAAGAGTTGTTTTGAGAAGATTTTCGGGGGGAATAATCCCCCCAAAACATATATTACTTTCTGTTGACCGGTACCCAGATTTCCATGACGGAATCGCTCTCACCAAATTTAAAGCGTTCATCATATACTTCAAAATCCAAATTCCCGATTGTCTCATATTCGCTGTTATCCTCAAACCAAACCTTATATACCCAATCATAGGTCTTAGGAAGTGAATCTAAGGCACCTACATGTTCTACCACAAGATATTCACCTTTAGGGACAGTATATTGAACCATCCCTTCAGGTATCTCATCAAAGGATGTTACTTCCAATCCTGCAATGTAACGGAACTCTGATTCCGGTGTAACATGGACTTCATCTTTTGTCAGGCAAACTCCATAACATGCTTGACTCGGCTTGACATTAGGAACCTGATGCATCACTTTCATGAATCTATCCCATAACTGCGGAATTGTGTTTTCAATTTGTGAGCAGTAACAATCCAATCCAATAACCTTAAAGCTGTCTCGATTAACAATCTTTGTTTTCATCTTTTTTTCTCCTTGTTGTATAATTGTTCCCTGTAAGCTTACCGGTTCAAAACGAGTTATTATCTTAACATCTCGGCGTAGTTTTCCCGGGGTTACGCCGAAGCAGTTTCGATATGCCCTTGTGAATGCTGCCTGAGATTCAAACTGATAACGGATTGCAATCTCTTTGATTGGAGTACTCGAAAAGACCAACACTCGTCCGGCTTCCGAGAGTCTCCTCAGCCGTACATACTCCCCTACACCTTTTCCAGTGAATGCCTGAAACAGACGGTGGAAGTGCCAGGGAGAGTAATTAGCAACATCTGCTATATCCTCAAGAGTTATCTTTTCAGTGAGATTTGCTTCAATATAGTTTAAAGCTCGTTGTAAACATTCTTCTGTTTGCATACTTTCCTCATTCGTTTTGATAATATTTGCTATACTCTAACGAAATTGTTTTGTCAAATTAAATATCAATAAAATTAAGTACGGCTTAATAATGCCTCTTTTTATGAGGATTACATCATCTTAAACGAATAATTTACAGTTTCACTCTTTTCCAGCCACCTAAAAGATAGAGGATAAACGAAATCAGTGCTATTATTATATTGCTGAAAACCATCGCCCAGAATAAGCTGTCAAAGCTATACGGTTTGACAAATCCCGACATCCAATCAAAGATAGCGGGAGCTGATGAGTACACTTTCGGGACATACTCAATAACCTTTCCGGCAAGGATGTAAGTTAATGGAATGCGAAGTAACCACAAACGGGAGATGTTAAGAATCATTGTTGGCTTTGTG
>JAFGVF010000389.1 GCA_016938155.1 Candidatus Cloacimonadota bacterium | reverse complement strand
CAGGAAGTTCAAATGAGGATGCTATTTTATTTTTTCTTGCTGCTCTTATTTCTTCAATATTATCAGTTGATTGCCTTTTTTTGAATTTCGGTAGTTCTATCAAATTTATACCATCAGGCATTGTGGTTAAACCAATTGCCTCTTTCACAGCTTGCTTACAATCATCAAGGCTGACATAGCATAACCCATTAATTGATGAAATATCATATGAATTTCCATTTGAATCAGTTAGCTTATTACAATTAACTATATAAAACTCTGGAATAGTTTTTTCTTTCTCTCCTGATTTGTTTTCATAGTAGTCCATTGCTCTAATATCTAAATCTGTAACAACAGAAACAGGTATCTTTAGTTTTGTCCCATCAACTCTATTAAATATCTTAGCATACCTTTGAAAAGCTGTACTACCTACATTTACGATAGAAACTCCATGTTTGTGAAGTGGTTTACCAATCAATTTGGCAATTGTAGGAATCAAAATATTCTCTGCATCACCTTCAACCATTATAACTCCATTTGCAAAGAAAAGGTTAGCTTTCGTAGAATCTAAAAATCTTTCTAAGAATTTGTAATCACCTTTTGCTAATTTAGTCTTACCATCCCACATCGGGAAGGCATTATCATTTTTGCATAATATCAAGCTTTCTAATGGAATAGATGAACCAATTGTAGTACTGTGAGTTGTTAAAATGAACTGAGTATCATTTATATCTTGCAAAGCATTAATAACACGCAGTTGAGCTTGAGGATGAAGATGAGCTTCTAATTCCTCGATAATGCATAACTTTAACGAATTGCTTGGATCTGTCTCTAGGTGCAATAACTCTGCAGCCATAAATAGTTTATTCAAAGTCCCTAATCCGGGAGTGTTTGCTTCCAATTCTAAACTAAGTGAACGAAGAATTCTACTTAGTTCTGGAGCTACAACTCCAATAGTTGTTGAATTAACTCTATCATCACCTTCTTGAAGAAAACTTGTAATATGCTTTTTGATTGTATCAATTATACTTCCCGATGTTTGCCCACCTGCTTCTACTCTTTCTAAGTAATCCTTAACTTTTTCATTGGCAGTATTAATGATTCCGATCAATTCATGCACTTCTCCATTTAGTTTCTTAAAAGCTTTATGACTTAACAAGATTTGAGCTAGTCTTGATCTGTAACCAGGAGAAAGTTCTGTTTCGGCATCCCTAAGAGGTTTTAAGTATGTGATTTTCAGCAATTCTTTTGCATTTCCATCCATTTGAGTATCTGCATTAAGAGGTCCAGCTTTGAGGTCCCATGATATTCTATTTTCTCTGTAATTAGCTTTCAGGTTAACTCTTAACTGGAATTTCTTTTCTTTATCAAAACTACCCCATTCCAGAAAGTTCGCTGCTTCCTTGGGTTCAAAGCCTGTGAAAGTACCAGTAATCTCAAATGAGTTAGTTTGGGTTTCACCCTTATTATAAAAGTCCCGTTCATCAAATCTAACTTGATCATGGGTTTTAGTGTTTAACAAATACTTTATTGCATCAGCAATGGCTGTTTTCCCTGAATCATTTTCACCAATTAGTACATTCAAGCCTTGCTTAAATTCAACTTTCAGATTTTGATACTTCCTAAAGTTGCTTAGAGTCAATTCTTTTAAATACATAAATACTCCAATTATATCTTCATTCTCAACTAACTTTACGGTAGCCTTAGATAGAATTAAAACAATCAGTACAGCACTCAATAATTACAGAGACATATATGCTTTATCTGTAAAGTTATTTTTTATTAAATCCTCTATTATTGAACTCTTTATTTATTAGATATTTGGAATATTCTTTGCATAACAATCTATCAATATAACTTTCATGGAGGACATATATGAAAGACTTGAAGTGTACCGAATACTTTACAGAAAGCAGGAACGCACAGATATCAGTAACCCCGCTGATAATCTGCGTTAACAGTATATTCATCACTTCAATATTCCAACAAGGGATTAGGGAGTTTTGCACAGCATTTAGGGAATAATGATGATGTTCTTAATCTAACATCCTCTCATTATTGCAATTAAACTCCTCAATTTTCTCTCAAAACTGTAAACATTGTTAACGCAAGCCAGGCGATACCTCTAAAAATTCTTCTCCCTTGAGGGGAGAACCGACTCCCAAGGGGAGGAGTTCGCTTGAGTTTCTCAAGCAACTTCTAAATTTTCCCTAATGGGAAATTGGATGAGGGGCTTCTTCGCATTTGTCTTTTGCTATCTTGCATTCAGCATTACGCAGAATGCGTCTGCGTTAACTCAACATTTTGGAGAATAGAAATGGTATACGACCTAATAATTGGAACCAAGGAATGGTTTGTCCAGGAAGAAAACACGCATAGAATCAAGAAAACCGATGGATTCAAATATATCGAGGAAGCGTTAGCTCATCCGGAACAATCGCTACCAATCGCAAACTTATACTTTCAATACTTCTGCATTGATGATCAATCAATTGGTTATACAGATTGGGATCAGATACTCAATGGTGATTATATAGCAAAATGTTATGATGAAGCCTATAAAGAGCGTCTAAACGGCTACCAATTGTTACTTATTTATCGTAATTGTAAAATGAAGATGGAAGAGAAGAGAAAAATGCTGTCATCAACAGAATTAGAGTATTACGAAAGTCAGATGGTTGCAATCAAAGAAGTTATCGAAAAGTATATAAAAATCGATAATAATATCGATAAATTCCTTGTAGATACAAAACATAATGCCTTCCAAGATATTTGTTGGGCAATGAAAAAGATAGAGAAATATGCACCTATTCTTTACGCACACTTACAGAAGACCCTTCACATCGGGTACAATCTGATTTATCATCCTGAAGAGGATAGTGAATTCGATTTGTTTATTCGAGAGAGTAATGAAGAGCAGTAGTATATGAATCAATAACAAAAGCCCGAGAAATCGGGCTTTTTATAATACTTGCTTACACATATAATTCCTCACCCTTGCCTGTCGGGGCGATTTATCGAGCCGTTACTTTAGCGAAGACCGAAGGGGAATTGCT
>JAFGVF010000388.1 GCA_016938155.1 Candidatus Cloacimonadota bacterium | reverse complement strand
TTATTAAATGGAAGGCGACAGTTTTTTCGCTTGTAGATGAAATACTTATGCTTTCTCAGGCAATAATAATCGTGGTCATGGATAAAACTGATTGTCTTAAAGTTCTTTCGTAGAATCTGTAAAAGATCGGAGTCAGTTACTTTATGTATGAAAGCCAGCTTACATCCGGTATCTCTTAAGATTGTAAGGATATCATTTCTTTTTCTCTTCTCGTTTAAGTAAACCTTTTCAAATGGTTTCTCGAAGCCTTCCTGATTTCCTGATTTCTTCTCAAAGAATCCATATACTTTCCAACCATCCCTTTTTAGTAGGTCTGCGACTATAAACAAATATCGTTCTACACCACCGACAAAGCCGCAGTTAGTATTTACAAATAATATCTTCTTATCAGTTTTCATATTCCCTTCTTCTATTTTTTGACTATTGCCGAGAACGCAGACTCATACAACTCACAAAGGTACTCGTAAGTGTATTTCTCTCGTACAAGTTGTTCCCCTACACCGGCCATTTCTTTCAGTGTTGCCCTGTTTCTGTATGATTTAATCATCTTTTCTGAAAGCTCTTCTATATTCTCGCTTTCAAACAAAAATCCGTTTACATCTTCCACAACAAGATTGGGGTCAACTATATCACTCTGTATCACAGGTATGCCACTTATCCAGCTCTCAACAACGACGGCACCTGAGTTCATAAATCTCACCGGAATGATATGAATATCTGAATACTTTAACCAACCCAGCACTTCATCTCGCTCCACCATACCTGTAAAAATTACTCTTTCAGTGAGGTTATTAGCTGTTATTATTGCTTTCATTTCCTCCAATAACTGAGGCTCATAATCACTTCTTCCGACAAATACCAATTTTGCTTCAGCAATCTCTTGGGAAACTTTCACAAAAGCTTTCAAGGCTAAGTCTTGTCCCTTTATATTACTGATTCTTCCAAGAGACAGAAACACAAACTCTGTATCAATATTGTAGGCTTTTCGTGGGTTATCAATCTCTTTTTCATATTCTTTCAAAAGAATGGGTACCGGAGAGTATCCTACATGATTATTATATTTTCTGTACAAGTCAATCTCTTTATTGGCGATGGCAAATATGAAATCCATGTTACGCATAAAGAATTCATGATGGAAGCGTGGTTTATTCCGTTCCAAGGCATCCTTTGGAACCTTACCCTCAGTTTTGATGATTGTTGCATAATCAAGATAATCAAAGGAACAGAGAATCATTGGTTTTCCGGATAGTTTTCCTGCCATAAATGCAAGCAGATTGTTATAATTATAAGCCGGAAACATCATGACAACATCGAATTTACCGAACAGCAATTCCGGCAGGAGAGAAGGACATAAAGTAGCTGCTTTTATATTTGGAAAAGTCGGGGGTTTGTTGAATACATCATCCATTCTGCGAACCTCAATCCCGTCATACTTTTCGCGTTTGGGTCTATCAATTCTTTTGGGACAGAATACTGTAACGCTATGCCCTCGATTTGCTAATTCCTTCGCTTGAAAGTAGATATTGGTCTCTGCTCCTCCAACTTCAGGATAAAAACGATTCGTTACAATTGCTATTTTATTTTTCCGTCCATCGTTGTTTCCTGTGCTTTCTTTAATCATTCGGCACAAGTTCTGTCCTACTGCTTCCCAGGTGTATTCTGCCTGACATTTTGCTCGAAGATTTCTCCCTAAGGTCTCTGCTGATTCTTTGTTTTCCATCAAACGGATTACTTCTTCAGCAAATTTCCGGGCATCATCTTCAATAATCAATTCTTCCGGGTTGAAGTTGAATCCTTCTGCCCCGATTGTTGTTGTTACTATCGGCTTTGCCAGGATACCTGCTTCCAGTATCCGCGTTCTCGTTCCTGAGGCAATCCTGATGGGTAGAACAATCAATTCCGAATCTACGATCACCTGTATGATGTCATCAACCGGACCGACAAGCTTAAGGTGCTCTTTATAATATTTGTTCATCTCATCCAAAGGACCTTTTCCTACAACATAAATGTTAAGATTCTCTTTCTGGAGATAGCTCTCTAAATATGGATAAATATTCTCACTCAGATGAACAACCGCATCCGAGTTGGCTACCGAATTTAAGGTTCCGAAGAAAAGTATCGAACGCTCTTTCTTGGTCGATTCCGGTATCTCCATATTCTGTACCGTATTTGGCAAAATCCCATAATTCTCCTGAGGCAAATCTCGACCGTAACGCTGATAAATTAAATCCCGCTCATAAGAATTTGAAAAGAGAAATAGATATGGTTTTGTGAATAATATACTCTCAAATCTCTTCAACTTCAGTCGCTCAACAAAATAGTAACGGTTCCGAAAGCCGGGCGATTGTCCCCACGATAGATCAGCTATTCGGGAAAAAAGCATATCCACATCTACTATTATTTTCAGTCGGGGACAGCATTTCGCTGCCTCATCCATCAGCTCTGCATGACTCGTGAAGCGGAAAAAGATATAATCAAAGTTGTTACTTGTTATTATTTCCCTGAATTTTACCAGTTGTTGAGGATTATAATGGAATATCGAATCGGATTTTACGGAATTGCTTCGCTCAGCTATAAGCCGGTAAGATTTTCCGGGTGCCTGGGGAAAAGGTTTATCAATGTATTGATGCGTTTTTACCAACAGAAGACTGCAATTGAACTGCTTCTGAAGAGCATTCCATAGAAAGTTACTTCGATTCTTGTCGCCACCTTTCTCACCGATAAACGGCAAATCTACATATAGTAAATTATACATCATTCCTCGTTTTTTGAACTTATATTTATGCTCAATTGCATTATACGCAAAATGATGTTATTTAGGCAAGAAATTTCTGCTAATTCTTTAATTATCTATAAATCAGCAGGTTAAATAGTATATCTTATCTACCTCAATTTGTTTGTTGATTCCAGTATATCTCTATATCTCAGTAAGTTATTAGCTAAATTTACTCTAATAGGTAATCTCATTCATTTTCTCTTTCATTTGATAGTTTTTTCTCGAATTATTGGTACATTCTATTTCTTGTGTTTTTTCAATATCCATAATTTCCAATGCTTCTCATTTATACTGGAAACTCCAAACTACTCAACTATTAGTTCTCTACCGGTATTTCCAGTCCTTCCAGTCTGGTCCATAAGTTCACCCCTTTATTAAGTCCATTCAAAACACGATAACTTTGCGTTAGAAAGTTGTGCACAATTTGTGGATAACTCGTGCCTATCCACGGGAGGCCCACGGGTGGGTAACGGGTAGCCGACGCGTCATCCACGCGTCTTGAATGCACTAAGAGTAGAGAACTAACAGAGACCATTTAGTGGATTGAATATGCCAAAATTCTGAGATTGGCGGATGATGAACATAGATTAAATGCAGCAATAATGATGAAAAGTTCTAACTTAGTGATAAAAAAAGCCCCCGATTTCTCGAGGGCTTTAAGTTATCTACCGATTCTGATTACTTCATCAGAATCATTTTCTTGGTTTTAGTGTATGTACCGGAACTCATCTTATAGAAATAAACACCACTGGAAACGCTGTTTCCGCGGAAGTCTGTTCCCTTCCAAACAACATTGTGTCTGCCGGCATTGAAATCTCCATCAGCA
>JAFGVF010000387.1 GCA_016938155.1 Candidatus Cloacimonadota bacterium | reverse complement strand
ATGAGTGAAGTCCCTGAAGAGATAATGATCGGTTGGGTTTATAATGGGTCTGAAGAACTTAAGTTGTTACAACTTAAAAAAGAGTTGGATGCATTAAGAACCCGTTATACTGACGAAAACCCAAAAGTTCAGAAAACGCTTTATGAGATTAATGAGTTACAGCAAAGAGTCATTGGTGGGAAGAAATATCCTGAAGTTCCTGATGAAACAAGTTGGGGTCCCAACAATATGCTACAGGCTTATGAAGCTGATATGACAAGGTATCAGGGAGAATTAAGTGCAGCCAACCAATTACAGGATGATTATGAGACAGATGTTCGTAGATTGAAGAGAGGTTTGCGTGATCTGAATTATCTGCAAAAAACATATTTTGAGTTGAAACGGTTACTCGATTTAAATAAAGATATCCTTAGGGTTATAGAAGGAAGAATATCAGAATCCAAGATGGCTATGGATTCCAATACCAGTGATTTCGAGATTCTTGAGCCTGCAAAAGTACCGAGTTGGCCACAAGGCTTAAACAAAAAGATAGTTGTATTAGGTGCAGGTATTTTCGTTTTTGGTTTATTGGTTGTTGTAATAATTGGTAGAGAGATTCTGGACTTTTCGATTAAATCATCAGTTGATATCGCTGATTTTTGTAATATCCCTGTTATTGGGAATATTCCAAATGAGGAGACTGTTGCGACTGATGTATTCTATCGAAGTATCCAATCCACTCTTGCAGATATAGTTCAAAGAACAAATGAATATCATCCTGCAATAATAACAATCGGGAGTATTATTCCAGAGACAGGGAAATCGTTTCTTATCCAAGAAATGATTAATCTTCTTCTTGAAAACAATAAAAAGGTGTTATACATTGATTCTGTTAATACAGTAACTGATGAGATCATGGATTTCGTCATAAATCCCGCTATCTATAACAATGATGTTAATGTTCTCTTTAACGAATTATCAGAGAATTTAAGTAAGGGGTACTTCTATCTTGAAGAGAATCTGACAAGAAGGATTATCAGTAAAGAGAATATGATAAACTTCTATCGCCAGATTTCCAAGTATGATTATGTGATATGGGAGTTGTTTGATTATCCTCAAAACGCCTATGTCTTTACATCCGTATCTTCAACATCTGATATGCTTATCCTTGTTAATAGATTCAGATTTACCAGTAAATTCCAGCTCCGTTCAGTTGTCAATCAACTGAAAGAGAAGGGAGTTTCAAATGTCTGTGGCGTAATAAACTTTATAGAAAAGGAGTACTACAATGAAAAGATGTAAACTCCGGGAATTATTAATTCTTTTGTTTCTTGTCTTACTGACATCCTGTTCTGTGAAAGAGTTACAAACGGATATTTTCACAAATTATGATGAAGAGAACATTAATGTACCTGAAGATTATCTTGAGGAAATGCAGTTCAAAGGAGCTCTTCCAAAAGAAGCATTGCAAGAATTGGAACGCCTCCAGAAAGTAAAGAGGCCAACATATCATCTTGGTCCTAATGATAAATTCCACTTCAAAGTTTATGAAGAAGATGATTTAACCAGAGATGTCATTATTGTTAAACTTGATGGAACTGTTACTATTCCGCTGGCAGGCGATATTCAAGTTGAAGGTTTGACAATGGATGAAGCTATTGCAAAGATAGAGAAAGCTCTAAAACAATTCATCAAATTTCCTCGTGTAATGTTTGAACCTTTTGAAATGACAAGTGCACATGTAACTGTTCTTGGTAAGGTCGATTATCCAAACACTTATGAAATCACCGGTAATATGAGATTAGCTGATGTTATAGCTAAAGCCGGAGGTCCTAAGCTCGGATTCTTCCAAAACAATACAACTGAGCTTGCTGATTTGGAAAGAGCCTATATCGTCAGAAACAACAAAGTGCTTCCGGTAGATTTTCAAGAGCTTATCGATAAAGGGAATATGTTACACAATATACCTGTCTTAGATGGAGATTATATTTATCTGCCTTCAGCAATTAATAAGGAAGTTTATGTTATTGGGGAAGTCATTCAGCAGGGTCATTTTGCGTATAAGCTCAATATGACTCTTATGCAGGCTATTGCATTTGCCGAGGGTTTCACAACAAATGCAAAGAGTAATGTATTTGTTCTGCGGGGAGGATTGCATCATCCACGCATTTACAGAATTGATACAAAGGCTATTCTGCAAGCCAAAATTATGGATTTCCCGTTAAAACCTAATGATATAGTTTATGTTCCGCGAACACCTTTAGCGACCTGGAATCAGGTTCTTGCGATGGTTATGCCGAGTTTACAAGCTGTTCAAACAACATGGCTGCTTAATGATATGATCAGGGGAAATAACTAACTCTCTTGTAAATTGATTAACATGGAGAAAACGGCAAGGGAGTAAAAATAAGTGACAGAAGCTTTATCCGCTTATAAGTATGTCTTTTTCTTTATGGCTCTTTTAATAGGTGTGCCAATCGGCTATTTTAACGCCTTACGAAGACCTATGTTCGAAAAGATAATTTTCTTTCTTGCAATCTTTTTTACTGCCAGAATGGAGGATATAAACTTCCTTTCACATGAATGGCTCCGTTTAACATCAAAAGGCTTTGAAGTCGGCATGGTAGATTTGGCAACCCTAATCCTATTCATGTTAGTAATAAAAAGACGCTTCCAATATAAAATATCATTACCTCCCGGTTCCACTCTCTTCTTCTTGTATTTCTTCTTCAGTATGTTATCAATGAGAAATGCATCAGACCCTCTCTATTCATGGTTTGAAGTCTGGAAAATGATGAGGATGTACACATATTTCTTCACGATGTATAATTATATCAGGGATGAGCGTACTCTGAATCTCTTTATGCGATGTGTTGCCGCCATAACAATGTATGTCTTTTCCGAAGTTGTTCGCCAAAAATACCTGTTCCACCAGTTTCAGGTTTCTGGACCTTTCCCCCATCAAAATTCACTTGTGATGTATATGATAATTTTCGGATCTATTATCTTCTCTTATCTCTTGAACAATAAGGAACACAGTCTAGCAAAAACGATTGTTTGGGTTGGTATATTCGGTATGACGGCTATCAATATTATTTCTACTCTCTCTCGTGCCGGAATGGTTTTGTTCTTAGCTTCTATAGTCATTGTTCTTCTAATGTCTTTTAATGCAGGATATTCGTCAAAGAAAATCATCATTACTATTATTTTAGGATTTTTCAGTTTAATCATTTTAGCAAGGGCATGGGATTCGATTACGGAGAGATTCGAGACCGCCCCTGAAGCTTCTGCCAATACTCGTATTGATTTGGCAATTGCTGCTCAAAAGATGGCAAATGATAAAACATTAGGTGTAGGTTTGAATAATTTTGGGATTAAGATTAATCCGCCTTATAATTACAGCTCACATATTCCGATGCATGACGAGGAAGACCCTGACGAACAAAACGGTTTAGTTGAAACTATCTATCTAATGATTGCGGCAGAATGCGGATGGCATACTCTGGCAATCTTCTTTATGCTGATTTTCTATTTCTATTTCCTAAATCTCAGAAACTATGTCAGATACCGAGGGCACCCCTACCAGTTTGTTTCTGTTGCGTTTCTGGGAGGGCTATTGGCAATTTATCTTGAATCTGTTTTAGAATGGGTTTTGAAGCAAACGAATAATTTCTATCAATTAATGCTGATTTTTGCCATTATCAGCGTGATGTACAGAATGGATAAAGACCGGATTTTACAAAAAAGAAATTAATCATGGAACATCAAGATACAAAACAAATAGGTTCGACTGACTTCAAGCAAAATCTTTCTCATGCTCAAAGAAAGGAATTGATGGGTTTGTTGAAAAGAATGCTGCCACCTGTTCCCTCAAGAGGAATAATCGATATTCGGTTTTCTTTTTGGTTTGTGAAAAGATGGTATATTGTTTTCATCTTTGGTGAAGATATTAGAAATAGTTTTCAAGCTCTCGATAAAGGTGATGTTGATAAAGGTATCGTGGTTGTTGCTAAAATTTTCACTTATCTGTTTACAACTGTCCTCATTCTATCCCTTATCTTCATCACGATGTATCTACTTAAAAGCATTGCCGGTATAGATATATTTCCGGATAAGCACTTAACTGATGTAATAAAAGGACTGACAAACTGATATGAATACTGATAAAACTATTGTAACCGCTTGTGATGCAAATTACATTTGGGGTGCATTGCTTCTGATTATGTCCCTGAAGAAGTATGATGTAAAGGCTAAGATAATTGTAAATGCTTATGATTTCGATGATAAGCAAGTCGGCTATTTGAAACAGTTCCCTGATGTTGATGTTATAGTAGGTGCCAATCCCGGCAGACAAAGTATCTGTATCATGAAGCCACAAGCAATATTTTCTGCGGAAACTGAATGGGTAATCTGGATGGATGCTGATTGCGTCGTAACTCATGATGTGACAGATATGCTAATTACATCAAAAGACGGGATTCAGATTCGCTTTAGAGAAAAGAAAGAAAATGCCACTGTTTACCGAAACTATTACAGAAAAAATGATGTGGTCGGTGATATCCCCGCAGAAGTATTAGCAGCTTGGCGAAGTGATATCAATGAGAGAGATGAATCGAGAATTGATACTGTTTGTCAGACAAATTGTTTCGTTATACATAGAGACAAATTCCCTTTTATTTACAAGTGGCAGGATCAAATGCTCAAGGTTTTACCGGCTCAACTTTTAAATGTATATAACAAGAGTGATACAGCTTATTCAATGACTGATGAGTCAGTTCTAAACTCACTAATGGCTTTCTCAAAAGAAATACCCACTATCTCTGAATACCTTCTTGATCAGGGGAATCCTCCCTATTTGGTTCATTTTGGTCTGGCACAAAAACCTTGGGTCGGTTGGAATTGCAGAACTCTTAAGTACTATAACTTCATTCAGGAGTTACTTGAATGGACAAGGCAACAGGGTTACATCTTACCATCAATACCAAAGTCAATGAGAATAGAAAACAGAAATTCCGAGTTTCTAAAGGCATATTATACTGCCGTTACAAGTGGTTCAAAGTATCAACTTTCAAATTTTCTCCGCAATATTTTAAGGAAATTCAGATAATGACTATTCTGATAATTACCAATTATTATCCTCCTTATCATAAAGGTGGATATGAAGTTTCCTGCAAGGATATTGGTGATTATCTGTCGAAGCAACATACTGTTTATATCTTGACAGGGAATTATAATGCTAGCCCTCTTTCGACCCTTCCCGAAAATCTTCAAAATGGAGAAGTCATAAGGATTTTATACTACATCGACTATCTTAAAGGAGGGTATAAACAGAAACATAATGTTGAGATTTTCAATCACAAGATTACGAAGGAATTAATCCAAAGAGTTAACCCTGATTTGATTTATCTTTGGAATCAGCAGGGAGTATCGATGGCTCCTTTATTTGCCTCCCAAAACTCCAAAATACCCCTTGTTTTTGACTTCGGCGATTTCTGGTACAGATTATACATGCAAAACGCTTTAAGCGATAAAATTAAGCGTATAATAAAACACATCTTACCTTTCACTGTATCAGGTAAACCCGTATGGAATAATCTGATTTGCGTTTCAAACTGGATGGCTGAAGATATTCGAAATGAGCTTCACCCCAAAAAACTATCGGTTATCCCGCGCGGTGTCGCTGTTCATAAAATTGGACAATGTGAGAAAGATAAGGCAAAACTTAAATTGATGTATGCAGGGCGAATCGATAAGAAGAAAGGACTACATCTTTGCCTTGAGGCATTACATATTTTAGATGGTGAAGATTATGAATTCAATGTTTTTGGCTCAGGTGATGAGGAATATCTTGAGTTCTGCAGAACATTGGTTACAAAATATAATCTGACTGAATATGTTCACTTCAAAGGCAATTCTGAGAATTTATATAAGGAATATGCATCACATCATATTTTATTGATGCCGACCATGGCTACAGAGACCTTTGGCAGGGTCGTAATTGAGGCTATGGCACATGAGATGATTGTGATCGCTTCGAACAAGTACGGACCGGCTGAAATCATCAATTCCGGAAAAGACGGCTATTTAATAACACCGGGAAAATCACAGGAGATTGCAGAAATAATTACTATGTTAAAGGGAAATGTTGACAAAATGAATTCTATTGCTAAAAATGCTAAAATAAAGGTAATTGAGAACTATGATCTTGATATAGTCAATAAACTTAGAGAAAAAGTACTGCAGGAAGAGGTTAAAAACCATGCGTAACATAATTAGAATTATTCTATTCGCACTCTTGGTAAGCATTCTTTTATCGTGCTCCAATACCGTTGCTCCCTTTAAGAAATCAATGGATATTCACGAAGGTACATTTGTGGAAGAGATCACTATCAGAACCTTACCGACCAAAGCTACTATCTATATTAATGACAGAAAAGTTGGTAAAACGCCATTCCGAACAGAAATTCAATACTCTGAAGACACTATGTTGAACATCAGAGCTGTTCCGATTTACGCTAACCAGTGGACTCAGAATCTCTATTTATCTGTCCCACCCATTCCTGAAATGATGACAATCTATATGAATGTTCCACCAAAATTCAAAGAGTATAGAGAGGATGACGATTCCTTGATAAAACCTTTGCCTGCTCGTGAACCGATTGTTATTACCAAAATCGATACTCTGGAGAAAGTTATTGAGCGGAAAATTGCCTACATTGCTCCGGTAATCTACTTCAAATTTGACCAGAAAACGATTGAGCCCTCTCAGGAAGTAAAACTCCAGCCCTTCATTGAGATGTTAAAAGCCAATCTGGATATTAAGGCTGATATACATGGATACGCCGACCTTAGAGGAGATATTCCTTATAACAGAAGATTATCTCTGGAAAGAGCCGAAGCCGTGATGAATTATCTGCTAAAAAACGGTATCTCACAGACAAGGCTTCGTGTCTTTGCGGATGGTGAAGTTGAAACTGTTAATATTGAAGGTTTGGATATGGTATATCCTGTAAATCGTCGAGTACAGTTCGAGCTCTTCCGTGGAGAGGATATTAAGAAAACGCATACCGGTATCGAAGAGATAGATAAACGATAATAAATGAGTGAAAACGGTTTACGCAAGCGTTTAATTATAAACACTCTTTCAAACTATATTAAGTTGGTCATGGGGATGGTTATCACCATCTTCATGACCAGAGCTTTATTGTTTGGTTTAAGTCAGGAAAGTTTCGGTTTCTGGGCACTTTGCTGGTCTATGTTCGGCTATTCTTTATTACTCGATTTCGGCTTTGGGGCTTCAATTCAAAAATATACGAGTGAAACAATCGTTACTGGAGACTGGAATAAATTCAATAAAGTTGTCAGTACAGTCTTTTTTAATTATGCCTTTTTAGGGATTATTATCTTGCTCGTTTCGTTTTTATTGGGTGCCAACATTCAGCATATTTTTAAGTTTGACTTAGCAAACAGACAGTATTACTTCTTTGTTATTCTCATTTTCGGTCTCGGAACAGCCATCACCTTCCCCTTTGGCTTCTTCACGGAAGTGTTGCGCGGGATGCAGGCACTGCACATCAGGAATATTATTCAAGTCGCTTCAATGTTTGCCAATTTCATCGGACTTATGATTGTAGTTAAGATGTCGAATCCTTTAATTAAAATGGCAATTGTAAGTATCGGGATAAGTCTTTTGACAAATCTCGCAATGGCAGGAGCAGCTTTTTACAAGCTTCGTAAAATGAAAATATCACCCAAATTCTATGATAAATCTATCATGAAACAGGTTATGGGATTCTCACTTTATGCCTACTTGATTACTTTTACCAATCTGATAATCTTCCGCACCGACCAACTGGTGATTTCAGTGTTCTCATCAGTTGCTCTGGTAACAATTTATCAGATTTCCTCTAAACTTGCCGAACAGTTCCGAAGCTTTTCTAACCAGTTTTTAGATAATCTTTCACCTGTTGCCGCTTCCTTAAATGCGGCAGGACATCATAACAAACTTGCAGAGATTATGCTCCAATCGAATCGTCTGATGGGGATTATTTCAACCATGATGCTGATTCCTCTTATTGTTTATGTGAAACCTTTGTTACAGATATGGTTAAATCTGGATAATCCTATGGGCACTATCGTTGCGGTGATTCTACTTCTGTCTATGTACACTTTACTCTTCTTCCGTAGTAGTTCTGTGTATATCCTATTGATGCTGAATAAGCAGAAAACTCTTACTAAGATTGCACTTATTGAGTGTATAGCAAATCTCGGACTAAGCATTCTCCTTTTAAAAACTCTCCCCCAAAACATCACTCTATTCGGGACATATATTGAGAACTTCAATATCGTCGGAGTAGCATTAGGAACCTTTATTCCAAATGTTATCTTAGCTTTTACATATAATGTCCCCGCGGCTATCAAGTTTTCAGGGCTCAGCATTAGAGAATATTTCAATAACTCAATACGCAGAACTTTGATTATTGGTGTTATTGTTTTAATCATTGCTAAAGCTCTGTTCTTGTTGAAGTATCCCGGCAGATTGCTGGAGATTTTCCTTTATACCGTTCTTATCGGTATCATTTACGGAATCATGACCTGGTTTATCGGGCTTGAGAAGTGGGAAAAGAATCAGTTTAAGGGGTTTATCACTTCTAAATTCAATAAAAGCAAGTAATACTTAAAATGCTCTTAGTGCACTACTATAAAGAAAGCAATCAAGAATATCAGGACATGGTTAGCAAGCAACTCGGTGCTGACTATCGCTTTACTGTCAGTAAGGAACTTCCGACGGATATTGATGTCCTCATTCTGGCATATCCGACTACTCAACAGCTGGATTCATGCCCAAACCTGAAATATCTTCTCATTCCTTTTGTCGGTATCCCCCGTCAAACGAGAGATTTGATGCTTAGCTATCCGCATATAAAGGTTCTTAATATCCACCACAACGCCAGAGTTGTAGCTGAAATGGTAACCGGATATATCTTCGCCCTCTCCAAGCATATTGCAGTAGCAGATCAGAGTTTCCGTAATTACAATTGGGCATTTCGTTACGGGTCCAATCCCTCATTTCTCTTATGGCATAAAAAGGTTCTTATCTGTGGTTATGGAACAATAGGTCGTCATCTTGAAAGTTTTCTTAAACCCTATGATATGCAAATTGATAAAGTGAAACGCTCAGACATCTGCATTTCCAAGGGCATCTATCCCCTGACTGAACTCGTTATGATAGTGGAAAACTATGATATTATTGTCAATCTACTACCAGATACTCCGGAAACAGTTAATATCTTTAACGCCTCCGTTTTTTCACGGATGAAGAGTTCTGCTGTCTTCATCAATACCGGTAGAGCTTCAACAGTTGAGGAAGAATCACTATTTAATGCCCTGAAGTCCCACAGTATTGCCGGTGCCGCCATTGATGTCTGGTATAACTATCCTAAATCCACAGCAGAGAGAGAGTTTTGCAATCCAGCCAATTTTCCTTTTAATGAACTTGATAACATTATACTCAGTCCCCATCGTGCCGGAGGTCTCGGCATGCCTGAGAATGAACAATTCCGTACGGAAGAAATCATTAAAACACTTATAAATATTCGGGAAAAGAAAGATTTACACAATATTGTCAATCTGAATGAAGGATATTGATTCATCTATTACTGATTTTCTCGTTGTAAGCCTACCCTGAACCAGCAATTCACGCTATAGTGCAGGTGGAACAAAGTGAAGAGAGATGAGATGTAGAAATGTTCCCCTGTGGTTGTTGCTAATTATGTGAATTGACGCAATAAGCGAGCGAGAACCGACTTCCTTAATATGATAAGAAACACGGAACTCCCTGCTTTGCATGAAGCCCCGCTGAATATAATACAGCAAGCAGGGATGCTTGCTGTACGCAAACCTGCGGTTTGAAGAGAGAAAGCGACCCGGAGTGTCGCTCTACAAAAGAGGCAAGCAGGGATGCGTGTCCTATTTCAAGACATGCCTCCAGCCTGTCGTTTTCCAAGTTTACATAATATTATCTCCAAGAACT
>JAFGVF010000386.1 GCA_016938155.1 Candidatus Cloacimonadota bacterium | reverse complement strand
CATGGGATTTGGTTAGACAAGCTGAATTCCCGGCTAATATCTATAGTATGGATATAGTTGGAGACAACATTTGGATAAGCGGTTCTGATGGAGCATTAGCTCTTTCAACCAATAATGGTGATTCTTTTCAATTTATTCCATCACCTCTGTTTAACGCAGAGACAAGCACATATCTTGATGGAAATGACATTGATTTTTACGATACGACGCACGGAGTCATTGCCAGTGAAGATGGAGTTATTCTCATAACTTCTGACGGTGGAGTAAATTGGACTCCTGCACCTCAAGTGAATGCCCTTGTTGCCGGCGAAGACTTCGAAGGGATTGTTTATCACAGCGATGGCAAAATATGGGCTGTTGGTAGAAATGGAAACATAGTTTATTCTACCGATAATGGACAAAACTGGGTATTACAAACTTCCGGAGTCACTGATTGGCTGTATGGCATATCCATGAATAATAGCGGTACGGGATTTGTTGCCTTAAATAATGGCAGTCCGGATCAGGCTAAAGTTTTAAAAACAACTGATTTTGGTGCTAATTGGCAGGTTGTAAATCTAACTGTTACCGGTAATCCCACCACTTTCAATGTAATGCAAAACGGCAATCAAGTTCTGGTTTTAGGTGATGCAGGATACATTGGTTTCAGTAGTGACAACGGAGTCAACTGGACTCATCATGTTGCCGCAGGCGGGACTTCCAGAATGTATGGTGCTGTGATGAATGGTACCGAAGGTTATGCTGTTGGTTGGAACGGTACAGTTTTATATACAAGTGATTCTTGGGCAAATGTTCAAACTTTGGATGCAAATTATACTTATCATCTGCAGAATGTTATGAACGACTCTGACGGCAACATGGTTGCAGTCGGATGGTATGGTTCTGTGATTCGGTCTGATGACGGGCTTTTATGGGATGAACTCACTATCACTTCTGTGGATTTATATTCCATGAGTATCGTTGACGAAAACACATGGTTTGGCGTTGGCGATAAGGGTTACTTTGTTAAAACGCTTGATGGTGGAGACAGTATTAACAGAATTTTCATCGAACCAATGGCGGGAACAACAATTACAACTCTTTATTCCTGTTATTTCAAAGATGATTTGGAAGGTTGGGTTTCCGGTAGAACAAACGGTGTGATTTATCATACAGTAAATGGCGGTGTTTCCTGGACTACCCAGCAAATTGCCGGTGTTTCAAGTACACTCGGATTCTATGAAATAAACTTTATCAGTGACACTGTTGGTTTTGCTTTCGGTCCCGGTAATCTTAATGCTAAGACAGTCGATGGCGGAGCTTCCTGGACTGCAATGACAAACACAGGCATTTCAAGCACAACGAAAGTCCTTGGTCTCCATATTTTCGATGAAAACAATATTATTGCCGGTGCCGAGAACGGAGTTGTTTACAGAACAAACAACGGGGGTTCTTCCTGGACTACTTACTCAGTAGGTGCCGGTGATGTGAATGACATCCTTTTTGTCGATGCGGATAATGGTATCTTAGTGAATGAAAATGGTGAGATTTATTACACAACTACAGGCGGAACTTCAGCCGGTTCCTGGATTGCTGCATCAGAGCAGTCATCTGATGACATGAAACATCTTTATGCTACTGCGGAAGGTGATGTTTATGCTGTGGGATATAGCTCAGTTACAGGTAATTTGGGAACTGCACAAGCAATTCTAAAATCAACAAATAATGGTCAGTCATGGGTACAGGAAACTCTTCCTGCAACTACTTTTAATCCTGTAAGAATGAATTATATCACCGGAACGGAAGATTTCATAATGGCTATTGGTAACAATCAGGTCGCATATTACGAAGAACTGAATGGCGGTAATAATGAGACTTTTGCAACCGAACTCTTCTTCTCTGAATATGTGGAAGGTGATGGTGGAAACAATAAGGTTATTGAGCTGTTTAACGGTACCGGAGCTGCTGTTGATTTAAGCGAATACACGGTTAAATTAGCTTCCAATGGCGGTGATTGGGGAAATACTTACACCGGAGAAACAATGTTGGCTCACGGTGGTGTTTTCGTCATTGCCAATGCACAATCAAATGCTGAAATACTGGCATTGGCTGATGCTACAAGCAGCGTAACTTTCTTTAATGGTGACGATGCTCTCGGGTTGTTCCATAATGATGTATTGATTGATGTTATCGGTGTTCAGGGTACAGACCCCGGAACATCCTGGGCTGTTGCCGGAGACACTTCCGGTACTATGAACAGGTCTCTTATCCGTAAACCTAATATTGGTGAAGGTTCTACCGATTGGGTAATCAGTGCCGGAACAAATACTGATGATTCCCAGTGGATTGTAATGCCTGCAAATTCATTTGGTGATATTGGTTCACACACTTTCACAGGTGGAAATACCAATCCGACTTGTGCTATGCCTGTCATGAGTCCTAATGGCGGTATTTTTACCGACCCTGTTACTGTTTCAATTACTTCAGCAACTCAAGGTGCTCAGATTTATTACACTCTTGATGGTTCTGAACCTTCTGAAACAAGTACTCTCTACTCTGCTCCTTTTGTTGTCAGTACTACGACTACAGTTAAAACGAAGGCATTTTGTACTGATATGAATCCCAGTATTACTGTTTCGGTACTATTCAATTTCCCGACAATTGTGCAGGTTGGCTCAATAGCCGAGATGAGAATGGGTAATCAGGATGGAACAGTCTATGAACTTACTAATCCTGTTTATGTAACATATACTCAGTCATACCGTAATCAGAAATTCCTCATGGATTCAACAGGTGGCATGCTTATTGATGACAATAGCGGTGTTATTTCTTCAGTATATAATCCCGGAGATGAGATTACGGGAGTTATGGGTACAATTACTCTCTATACCGGAATGATTCAATTAGTCCCTTCAGTTGATCCGGGAGCACCAATCTCTACAGGACATGTCTTTACTCCTGAAGTAGTAAATTTAGCTCAATTGGCTGCCTCCTTTGATAGCTATGAATCTGAGCTTATTCAAATAAACAATGTTCTGTTTACAGATGCCGGCGGTACTTTTGCAACAGGGATAAATTATGCTATTACCGACGGATCAGGCAACAGCATATTTAGAACACAATTCTTTGATGCTGATTATATTGGGACAACCATTCCGAGTACTCCGATGAATATCGTTGTAATTGCTTTAGAATACAATGCTACTTATGAAGTTGTTGCACGGTTCCTATCAGATTTTACTCCTGCAGGGGGTAATGTATTCGGTTCTCTGGAAGGATTGGTTACGGATGCCGTTACAGGAAATCCTATTCAGAATGCCATTATTTCGGCAGGAAATTATAGTGCAAACTCCGGTGTTGATGGTTCATATCTGATCGATAACATTATTGCCGGTGAGTTTACTTTCAGTTGCGTAGCAAACGGATACTTGGCTCAAAGTGCTGCTGTTACGATTGTCGCTGAACAAACAGCAACACTTGACTGGGATATGGAAATCAATACAAATCCTGCCCCGATTGTGATTATCAATGAGATAATGTATAATTCCAGCGGATATGACAATGAGTGGGTTGAGCTGTATAATACAACTGATGCTCCGGTAAGTCTTGATGGTTGGCAAATGAGAGACAGTAGTCTTGCAAGTGCTTTATTGCCTTTCCCCGCAGGTGCTGTTATCCCTGCAAACGGGTATTATACTATAGCCATTGACCATGACTCGCAAGCTGACCCATTCCCCTTCGTAGCCGATTTCGATGCAATTGACATTGTCGGTTGGAATCTTGGAAACACAAGTGATGCCGTAATTTTATTCAACAATCAATCTACTATGATTGATTCCGTTACTTATGCCGATTCCAACGGCTGGCCTACTCAGGCAGACGGAACCGGTCCCTCTTTAGAGCTTATCAGTCCTACTATGGATAATGACTTGCCAACAAGTTGGCAGGCAAGTGCCGTTATTGGTGGTACACCGGGTGCCCAGAATAGTACTAATGGTGGTTTACAGCAGGTTGCAACTCTTGCCGAGTTAAGAGCTGCTATCGGTGCTACAAATGAGTTTGAGATTACAAGCGAAGTTGTAATTTCTTTCATGCAGGAATTTAGAGGTCAGAAGTATATTCAGGATGATACTGCCGGAGTTCTGATTGATGATTTCAGTGGAGTTATTACCGGAGACTATGCTGTTGGTGATGGTATTACCGGTTTAATAGGTACAATCTCCGAATATGGTGGAATGATTCAATTTGTTCCGACTGTGGACCCTGCTCCTGCCACTTCTACCGGAAACGCTGTTTCACCGATAGTAGTTACTATTGCCGATTTAATCTCCTCATTCGATACTTATGAGTCGCGTTTGGTTAGAATCAATAATGTTTCTTTCAGTGGTGCAACCGGTAACTTCGAGAACGGTATGAATTATGTAATCACAGATGGAACCGATAATTATAACTTCAGAACGACTTTCTATGATGTGAACTATATTGGAATTCCAATCCCTGTAGAGCAGGGTAATTTGAACTGTATTCCAAATTCACGCACTGATGGTGAATACATAACGGCAAGGGTTATGATGGACCTGGATTTTGAATCTGCTGTTGAGGAGAACAATAATCAAGCTCTCATTACAGCTCTCAGAGGCAACTACCCTAATCCGTTTAATCCTACTACCACTATCTCTTTCAGTCTGAAAGATAGAGAGATGGTTAATTTGTCGATTTATAACCTTAAAGGACAAAAAGTCAGAACTCTTGTCTCAGAGAATATGCAGGCAGGAAACCATAATCTTGTCTGGAATGGTACAAGCGATAATGGTGATACAGTAGCCAGTGGTATCTATTTCTATAAACTCAATACAGATAGTTATTCCTCAACCCGTAAAATGGTTATGATGAAATAACGAACCATAATCTCGAAAGGGCAGACCAATCGGTCTGCCCTTTTCTTTAATATACTTCGGCAGTTTTTCCATTTTCCTATCTGATTCCCCTTTTTTTGACATCCATTTTTTTGACATCCATATTTCGTCCATATTCAATCCATTCACGACAGGTGGATAACGCGTCGGCCACCCGTTACCCACCCGTTGACCTCCCGTGGAGAGGCACGAGTTATCCACAAATAGTGCACAAGTTTATAACGCATTGTTAAAGCGTCTTAAATAGACTTACACTTGAGGTGGAATGGAGATGATATGGATGAAATATGGATTGGATGTGATTTTGGTGGCGAGTAACCCAGGGAAGTAACCCTTTAAAGTATCCACTCGGCGTAGAATATGGCTTCACATGGTGTGAAGTCGTTTGGTGGCTTTATAAGGAAAACTTAGAATAGAGTGCAGTTACAGCTATAAAAGGTACATAATTGAAGGAGGTATTACTGAATGTACTTATTTAACTGCTCCAGAGCGATATCAGCAAATTGTACTGCACCGCATTTCAGGAAGAGGTCATAGGCTTTACGGAATTTAACGACTGCCTCAGCAATTTCATTCTTATCAATATGTACTAATGCCCAGTTGAAAAACGCTCTTCCTTCGCCGTCTATGTCTCCAATTTCATTAAGCAATTCCTGCTGCTTGCGATAAAAATCAATAGCCAACGGGAAATTAAGCCTGCTCTTGGCGATATTACCGAGATTGCCCCATGTATGAGCAAGACCTTCTCTATCGTTGATTCTGATTTGCAGTTCTTGGTTATGCAGATATGTTTCTTCAGCCAGCTCGAATTTCTCTAATCGGTAATAACAGTCTCCAATACCATCATCGCAGTAACTGATAGATACCACATCGTTAAGTGTTTCGGCAATCTGCTTTGATTCCAGGAAATACTGAAGAGCTTTTTCATATTCATTCTGCCAGAAGTGCATTTCGCCAAGGTTATACAGGACTAATGAAACCTGCTGTCTGTTGCCGATTGCTCTTGCAGTTACGATGCTTTTCTGATAAAAAACTTCCGCTTCTTTCAGATTGTTCTCATTCTTACTGAGGGTGCCTAAATCCATCATAACTTTAGCGTAACCGTTTTTATCACCTGATTTATCTGCTGCATTAAGTGCATGCAGATAAAACTCCCGAGCTTTGACTTTGTTTCCCTGTCGAGATTGAATGATTCCGAGTGAGCTGTAAGCTATCCGCATGGAATAGTAATCATCCCTTTCAAGAGCAATAGTAAGCTTTTCTGAGTAGTATTGTTCCGCAGTAGAGTACTTTCCTCTATTGATCATGGTTTGCCCTAAAATAGCCAGAATTTCGCCGAGATAGTCTTTCCTGCCGGTATTACTGAAGAGAGTTACAAGCTCATTTGCTAATTGGTCAAACTGCTCATAATCCCCCACAAAACGGTAAGCATCCAGTTTATACAGGGCGATTCTGATGGAATACAGCTCATCAATATCCGGTTCAACGGGTTCTTCCGTCAGTTTATCATACTCGCATTTCAGTAAGAACAAGCGAGATTTAAGATACTGATATTTAAGCGACTTATCCTTTCCTAAGAGTGTAGTAGTATCAATAGTCAGCAGTAGCTTCTCTGCTTTATCAGTTTCACTCATCCTGAGAAGAATATCTATGACAGTCAGAAGTAGGTCGGTTTTAAGAATATCATCTGTTTCCAGGTTTAGGGCAGTTTCATAATAATGCAGAGCTATGGCAAGGTTAGTGCATCTTAAGCTTTTATCTCCTGCCAGAACTGAATACTCAATGGCTTTGGGCGTGTTCTCAGCAAGGATATAGTGAATTGCTACCAATTCATAATTGCTTTTTCCCTGCTCAATGAGTTCTTTTTCATAATAACTCCCAAGCTTTTCGTGTAAGTGCATTTTTTCCGATTTGAGGATAGAGCTGTAGATGGTCTCACGCATCAGTTTATTGCTGAAAATGAACAACATAGTTGGATTCAGATCCACTTTTGAGATTAAACCCTCTGTCTGGAGGTTTTCGATAGTCGATTTAATCTTACCGGAGCTTTCGAAATTGGCAATCTGTTCAATCTCATCGAGTGAGAATGCTTTTCCGATTATGGATGCAAGCTTGAGGAATTGTTGCTTTTCAGGCGAGAGATTATCATATTCGTTCATGAATATAGATGCCATTTTATCAGAGACACTACCAGAGAGCATGAACTGCTTAACTCTCTGACCTGTAATCAAATCAAACTCATCGGTGATTGTGTTGGCGAGAGTTCTGCATAATTCAATGATGAAAAGAGGGTTTCCACTGCTTAAAGAGTAGATGAAGTTATCGGCATCAGGTGTTGTGTTCTTCAGCACAGTTTTAATCAACTTAGCTGAGAGCTGCTCATTCAGATTGTCGAAATGAATCTCTTTCGCTCCCGTCAGAGAAATTGGGGATGAGGTCTCGGTAGTAAGAATGGAAACGGTTCCTTGTTCACTAAGAATATCAATTACTTTTAAGAGGATACTCAGAGAAGTTTTATCGCACCATTGACAATCATCCAAAATGAGTAATTTCTTGTTTTTAAGTAGGTTGCTGCAAATTAATGTAAGCGTTTGCCCCAAGATTCGATTCTTGGTTGCCAACTCGTCCTCAAAGAGAAACTCACGGGTTAATCCACTGTCGAGAAACTCCCTCAAATCATCCCTTTGCACAGGTATAGCATGGTTTATGCAGTACTCTGTCAGCAGGTTAATATCCCGGATAATATCGTCTGTTGCAAAGTAATTTTTCAAGAGCTTACGGATAACCTCCAGGTGGTTATCCTTGTTAAATTCGTCAGTTGAGATAAGGCAGGTTTGGTCATCATGCAATTTTGCTGACTTCAGAATTGTAAATGCGATGAAGGACTTACCTGTACCGGATTCTCCGGCAAATAGATAGCGTCTCCCATCCTGACTCATGATAGAATTGTTGATCTCATCAATTTCATTCTGATAAGCTATCGGAATCATATTGTTAAAACTTGATTCATATAACTTCTGAAATTCCCCGATTTCCCGCAGAAATGAGTATATTTTTATTGGTTTGGCAATCCCTTTTACGGTTGTTTCGAGTACAAACTCTGCTTCGAATTTGTCCTTTATCTTCAGCAATATCTCTTCAGTAAAAGCAATCCCGCCATATCCGATACCGGATAGCAGACGGGCAGCTACATTCACGGAATTACCAATAATACCAAACTCATAATGTTCTTTACTACCCAAAATACCGGAGTAGATACTATCTCTGGTTAGTCCAATTTTGATGTTCAGCAGACCATGAAGATTTGTACGGAGTCGATAAGCACAGATAAATGCCCTTTCAATATCATCAGGACTGACCGTTATTGTTCCGAAGGTTATCAAAACAAGGTAACCCTTGTCGTTGAAATCTATCTTGTTTATGATACCGTGTAGCTGATAAACAATTTCTTGAATAATAGTATAAGCTTTATGGTAAATATCCAGCGGGATATTGGTGTATTCCCTGCATTTCAGATTCAGAAAAAGCACAGCAGTCTGTCTTAATTCTGCTTTGAAATCGCCGGTGGATAGTTTTTTTCTTATCTCAACAGGTACATAAGATTCCCCCGTGTAGTCTCCGTTTAAAGGAGGAAAGCTGAGATTATTTTCTTCAGGATGATAAGCATCAAAGAAATCAGGGATTACGATTTCATTTTCTTTTGCCTTTTCGGTCTGTTCATAGGCACTTATCAAGCTTTTGCCGGACATAAAAAAATCATAATGATACTTCTTATCTCCGACAATATTCAGTTGACACTCTCCAAACCCCATTCCTCCATGATAACAGAATTCTTCTTTAAACTTCCGTTTGAAGTGCTTATTCAAATCGGAAAGTTT
>JAFGVF010000385.1 GCA_016938155.1 Candidatus Cloacimonadota bacterium | reverse complement strand
TACTTACTCCAGACATTCTGGCATTAAAATCTCCAACACAGAAAACTCTAAGTTTGGGCAGTTTGAACATTGAGGACGCTGAGGAAAAACTAATCAGAGAAGCCCTGATAAAGCATTCCGGCAACATCAAGAAAGCTTCGGAGGCTTTGGGTATCAACCGAACTTCACTTTACAGAAGGATGAAAAAGTATGGCTTATAAAGTTGGTTCACTTAGCCGGATAGTGATGTATGTGAATATCGCAATGTGTATCACTGCCGGAACTACGGTTTACTTCTATTTAAGGCACGATTATTTCGCAGCCTGGATATTACTGCTTTGTACGGGAGTTATCCTCTCCGGTGTTCCGAATTACACAGTCAGATTGATTCGTAATGCAACTGACCTTATCAAGAGCTATAATCAAAACCTGAGTGTTAAGCAGATAAGTATGCCCGGATTTGCCGATGAACTGCAAGAACTTAATCATGAGCTAAACTACCTACAGGTCAGAACCCGTGAAAATAGAAACACGAATGCAGTTAGTGCCGTTCTTATTGAAAACATTATTGAGAATATACCTTTTGCTTTGATTGTTTTTGATGATAAAAACAGGATTTATTATTGCAATTACAACTGCAAATTGATACTGGGAGAGTATATTGAATACCTTACTGCCTGTACTCCCGATAAAATGGATATGATAAACAAAATAAAAGAAATCCCTACTAACAAGCAGATTGTGTTTAAAGATAACACAGGGGCGATTTCTAAGGAATTTCTCATTTCAAAGAATAGTTTCAGCATGGATAACTCAACTTATCATATAATCTCCATGAAGAATATAAAATCCGAAATGGACACTCAGGAGATGGTTTCATGGCAAAAACTAATAAGAGTTCTAAATCATGAGATAATGAACTCACTCACCCCCATCTCTTCCCTATCGGAAGCAATGCTGAATATGTTTAACGATGCACCAGATTTTAAACAGAAAGAAACGATTAAATCCTCGTTAGCCTTAATATCAAAGCGTTCGGTCGGACTGATGGAGTTTGTGCATAGATACAGGAAGATTTCCGCTCTGGAGAAGCCTGAGTTCAAACCCGTAAATGTTAAAACACTTATCGAAGATACGATTCAACTTTTAGTTTCGGAGATTTCAGCACTGAATGTAGATTTAAAAGTGACCATAAGTGATTCAGGTAAGACCTGTTTAATGGACACTTCCATGTTCCAGCAGGTATTGATTAATCTGTTTAGAAACTCGCTTGAATCGATGACAAATGTTACAAATCCGACTTTAAAAATCATCCTTGTTGAGACTGATACCGAAACATCCATCTCAGTTATTGACAATGGTATCGGAATTTCTCCGGAAGCTCTACCGAATATCTTCGTTCCCTTCTTTACGACTAAGAATCAAGGCTCAGGTATCGGTCTCACACTGACCAAACAAATTGTGGGACTCCATAAAGGTGAAATAAGTGTTAAATCCGATCCCTTCGTGGAAACCGAATTTAAAATAACTATCCCGATTTAAAGCGGAAATGAGTATTTTTAATTAAGTGAAGTATAAGCTAAATCGATTCGACAGCTAAATTTAAAGCAGATTGTAGGGATCAATATCAATATTAATCTGGATTGATGATGGCAAGTTGGAGTTTTCCTTAATGAGATTGATCGTTTGATGTAGAGTTTGTACGGTTTCAGCCTTGATTATCGTGTGATATCTGTAATGCAATTTAATCTTCGTTAATGGTGCAGGAATGGGACCGAAAATAGTTACTTTGCCTTTCAAAGTTTCCATGATTTTTGAGAAAAGAACCTTCAGTTTCTTAAATGAGTCTGTCATCAGCTTCTCATTCTTATGCAGATAAACTATCCTGGCAAGTTTGTAATATGGCGGGTACTTCAAAGCTTTACGATAGGAAAGCTCTTCATTGATAAATTGGTCTGTTTGGCTCAAGGCAACATACCGGATAGCATAATGTTCGGGATTGTAGGTTTGAATAATGACTTCTCCGGCTTTGTCCGCTCTTCCTGCTCTTCCTGCAATCTGGGTCAAAAGCTGGAATGACCTTTCGGCAGCCCGGAAATCAGGGATACTAAGTGATAAATCAGCAGAAACCACTGCTGCTAAAGTCACATTAGGAAAATCAAGACCTTTAGCTATCATTTGAGTACCGAGTAATATATCAATTTCACCCCCGTGCATGGCATCAAACATCTCAGAATGCGTGTTTTTCTTTCTGGAAGTATCTGAGTCAAGACGAAGGATGTTTGCCTCCGGGTAGTGCTCGTTTAGAATTTCCTCAATCTTCTGTGTACCTGGTGTCCCAAGCTTGAAAGAGTACTCCCCGCATTTAGAGCAGGAGCGTGGCATCTCAGATGTATGACCACAATAATGGCACATCATTTTGTCTAAATCCTTATGAAAATGCATACTAATATCGCAATCACGACACTTGACTATCTCTCCGCATGACCGGCATTGAACAAAGGCAGAAAAACCCCTACGATTATGGAGAATCATAATCTGCTCTTTCAAGCGAAGTTTCTCTCCTATCTGCCGTGAAAGATATTCTGAAAAGATGTCTCTCTTTCCCTCTTTTCTCATGTCTATTATAGTTACTTTAGGGAGTGAACTGATTGTTGGACGGAGATGAAGACTCAGCAATTTATATTTATTTAAACGAGTGTTAAGCACGGATTCCAGTGAGGGAGTAGCACTACCGAGGATTATGGGGCAACTGTTCTCTTTTGCCCTTACGATGGCTAAATCACGAGCGTTATAGCGGGGAGAATTCTCCTGTTTATAACTCTGATCATGCTCTTCATCAACAACAATGAGTCCGATATGCTTAAGAGGGGCAAACACAGCACTGCGAACTCCAATAACTAGACTACTTTCGCCT
>JAFGVF010000384.1 GCA_016938155.1 Candidatus Cloacimonadota bacterium | reverse complement strand
CATTATCGGTAAGGTTCTTGGTCGTGCCGACCTGCTTGTGACTGCTGACTTAACCTATCACACTATCCTCGATAGTCAGTTACCCCTTATTGATGCCGGACACCTCTATACCGAATTTCCTGTCTTGGAACAATTAGAAAAATATCTTTCTGATGTGGAACTGGAGTTTGTCTATTTAACCCTTGATGAGCATGAATATAACGGGTTGATTTCTTTGTAAAGCAAGCTTCCTGCTCGCAGAGCTGTTTCAATCCCTGTGATTACCGGCAGCTCAGAGGAGTCACTATACATTTCAGAAACCTTAGTTTTCCTCTTGCACTACAATGAGTTTACGAGTGTGGGGCTAAGCGAAAAAACTTGTCATTCCGACCGAGTGAAACGAGTGGAGGAATCTCTCAAGCGTGGTGCAATCCTTAACCGGGAGTATGATGATTCTAAAACATTTATTAGTGCTGGTTTCGAGAGATCCCTCGACTTCGCTCGGGATGACACCGTAAAGCACGCTTCCAGCTTGGTGAGCTATTCCCATGTTCAGCCCATATAGGGCTTGAGGAGCATTGGGGACATCTTACCATGGGTCATTCGGCCCATGGCTATTATTCTGTAATCCCTTCAGGATTTAACACATAAAGATAACTAGTAGTGTTATTATAAATACTCAGATAGATTTTATCTTGATGCCATTCTGTCCTGCTAGGACAGCAAAATACTAGCCTCGGGTCGCATGACCCGGGGTAAAGAATACCCCGGAAAGCTTTCAACCCTGGATGGGCTGCAAAAGTATAAACAACTCCAAACTTAGTAGTGTTGAAGACAAAGCACCGATTTAGCTCTCCTGTTCCATGGATCTCCCATGAGCAATATGGGCTTGATATTCACTTATCTCCCACTTAACACTCACTTGACTCCCACTTGGGAAGTGAGAATCAAGTAAGATTTATGTGTGTCATATTTCCCTGTTTAGTGGTTGTTGCTCATGGGAGAATTAGGAGAGAAAAGGGAAAAATGAATAGTATATCATCTGAATCATCTTTATTCGTCACAGCTCTATCAATGCACTATCACAATTCCACATAGATTCATGGGAGTCTCTTGGGCGAACCCCGGGCAAAACATGATTTAGAAGATAAGTGAGTCGTAAGTTTCGGACAGGAGTTTGATAATTCTTGAATAGTTATTGTGATAGAGCAGTGATAGACTACTGAAATTCCATAGTTTCAAGGTGAGAAAATATTTAATCATCATAAAAAAGCCCCACCGGGTGGCAGGGCTTTATTAAGTTATATATCTTTTATTTCAGCATCACTGCCTTAAATGTTTTACTCTCCTGATTGGTCATGAGTCTCAGGAAATAAACCCCAGAACCGACCGAATGTCCTTTAATATCATCACCATTCCACACAACCTGATGAGTTCCGGCTTTTAGTCTCTCATTTAATAATGTGTTAACCCTTTGTCCTCTGATATTATAGACAGCCAGCTCGGTCATACTGTTCTTGGGAATATCAAAACTAATAGTAGTAGTCGGATTAAAAGGATTGGGAGCACAACTGAGATTCAGGGATGGGATAATCACCTGCTCATCATTAGCGATGGGATTACGGTACTCTATAGCACCAATATCAATAATGTCATTATAGATACGGGGATTGCCGAGAACATCGAATTCCGGTAGGACATATCCGGGATAGAAGTCAGCAGGGTTCATCGTACCGTGGTCGATTGATAAAGCCGGAGTTATCGGATTTGTTTCATTATACAGATAATAGTCTAACAAATTTTGGTCACCTTCATTTACTCGAAAATCAACATTTGTATAGTTATGAGTTCCCATTTGATTATCACCAAAAAGATAAAGGGCGAACTGCCTGTCGAAGGCACAATAGTCTATGAATAATGAGTCTGCTTCGGGGTATAATTCAGTAGTAGTAGTATTATCAAAAAAGGCACAATTTACCATACTGGTTGAATAGGTTGAATTAGTAGTTATGTACCCGTTGTAGAATCCAGCCGTTCTATTATTTGCAAAAGTTGAGTTATAAATATGGATATAATCTGCATTAATCCTGAAACCTACCGGTCCGGAGCAATAATTATTCGCAAAAAGGCAATTATCGATAACTACTGTTCTTTGATCACTTACTCCTCTACGGTAAATAGTCATATTTGCATCAGTAGGATTATGTACATTGTTTAAAAACATAGAGTCTTTAATAATAACTGAATCTTTGTAAGCTGCATAAAGATGGCAATAACTGATTTCGATACCTGAATTTTGTATCCTATTGTTTTCAAACAGGCAGTTTTGCAGTCTCAACTTATTACCGTCAAAATGGATTACTCCCCCTGCGTTATCGATATCCTCATTATTTCTACATGTAAAATTGATGAAATCAGCATTTGTATTATCCCCGGTTATTCTTATGATGTCCTGATTGAAATCATGACAATCCTCAATGGCTACATTCTCAAATCTGACATATCCGGCATCATATACAACTAAACTCGAGCCTCTCAGGCTACTAAGAGTAAAATCCTTTAGTATAACATTTTGAGCATTTCGTTTTACATTGATAACGGTTTCATAATAATTATAAATTGCAGTTTCAATTCTTGTTTCTTCCTTCCCCGCACCCTGAATAATTATATTATCCGGAATGAACATTCCGACATCAACTCCTCCTGCTGTGTTGGTAAAACTACCCTCAGAGAGATACACTGTATGAGAATTACCATTAGTTGGATGCAATCGACTTAAGGCAAACCAGAGGTTTTTGAACGGTGTTTCAGGTGTCAGCCCATCATTATTGTCATCTCCCTCCGGTGAAACATACACATCACGATCAAGATATTCTCTTAATGGAATCTGGACATCAAACACAGGAAGAGTATGAAAAACGGTGTGAGGTCCATAAGGAATCTGGAGTAAATAAAGATTATCCCCCTCCATCTGGGGATAAGTGAATTTGTTTAAATATATGCTTGTAGCATCATAGTTAATAATATCCATGTATTGAACCGCAAAGTTGTCATAGACACTGCATCTATTTATCATGTCAAAGATAACAGATTTGTTTCTAAGTTGATAGATTCCCCCAGCTGCAGAGTATGCAAAATTGTTAAATATTTCCAGATTAGATAGACTGATATTCTCAGAACCTCTTATTCTTAAACCTGCACCTGCAATTGCATGATTATCATGAATCACAAGATTTCTTAAACTGATATTATTCACTGTATCAAGACAGATACCCCCTGCTCTGTCTTGTGACTCGGATGGAATGCCACCGTTCCTGATTTCAAATCCTGATATCAGGATGTTTTCTTCACCATTTACCAAAGTTATGCATGCTCTACCACCATTAATTCCATCAATTACAGTATTATCTTCACATCCTGAGGAGATGAGGGTGATACCGTGTTTACCTTCAAAGCTGATGTTTTCATAATATACTCCCGGATGTACAAGAATAGTATCTCCTTCGACGGCAGATGATATGGCATCCTGGATAAGTTGGTAAGGATGAGATGTATCATGTGAGACTTCCAATACTTCAGCAAATAAAAAGAGTGGAGCAAGAAGTACGATGAACAATAAGTATGACTTTTTCATATAGACCTCCATAGTTTTCTCATACAATGTATATTTTCGCTAACCAAGATTTTGTTGTCAATGTTTTTATGCAAATTAGTTAAAATTCTTTTTATAGTGAATTATTTTGAGATTTATGCTTCCTATCCCCCATCACTCACCCATCCAATAAATGGACAAATCTTAGAAGACTCTTAGACTAAGCCTACACTAACCTTACCCTGGAGTGAAGGAATTGTGTAGGAAAAGTGGGTGTTTTCTTGTCTTTTTGTGGAATTATTGGATGGGAGAGCGATGAGAGAATAAAGTGAATAGATCGGTCAGACCTGCACCGCAACGCAGTGTGGGGCAGAGCAAACAAAAGAGGAGTCCAATCTTGTTATAGGCTTTTTTTTAGACCCATGACCATTAGACGCACGACCGTGTGCCTCTACCGGACCTTCGGTGAAAGTGCAGTCCCCGTCCATGGGCTAACCGTGGGTCAACCGTGGGATGACCGTGGAAGCCACGGGATACCTACGGGTGGGGTGCGTTCAACCTACGAGAGAAATGAGTACAGCTAAAGCAGTACCTCCATTATTGGGCACAAATTGTTGTGCCCATACAAAACTCCACCTTTCAAGTGGTCATTAGACCTTTGACAATGGTGGTATTCCCATTCTCGATTAAATTGGGCGAACGCAATTCGTGCCTACAAACTCACTCACAGTTCGGGAGAATTGCATTGCATCTTTCTTTGAACATAATCTCTTGTATTTTTTTCGTTCGTGTATTCTGTGTGGTTCGTGGTTGAAAAAGTCTTTGTATTCTGCATTCTCAATTCTTATCGCTTAGGTGCAAGCTAAAACTGGTGGAGCTGAGGGGAGTCGAACCCCCGACACACGGATTGCGAACCCGTTGCTCTCCCAACTGAGCTACAGCCCCACATTATCTATAAATTATGTATGGCAATCCTCTTTGTTATTAATTCCATACAAAAGGCACCGACAAGCACCATCACAACTCCGACAAGATTGTGTGTCAAGAAAGATGTAAAAGCTGAGGTATGTTTGCCCTCTTTGGCTAAGTTCACGATTTCCATCATGTAAGTTGAGAAGGTGGTGAATGACCCGAGAAGACCGGTAACAAAGAAGGGCTGAAAATGTGTCTTTACTTCACTGGTAATGAGAATCCAGAAGGCAGCACCAATAAGAAAACAACCCATGCTGTTGACAATAAAAGTTCCCCAGGGAAAGTTCCCTTTGAACATGGCATCTGCACCTGCAGAAATCAAATATCTGCTCACTGCTCCAATTGAAGCTCCCAGACAAATAAACAGTAGTTTTAGTAATAGCTCTTTCATAATGTTACAGCCATCTATAAATGGGTTGTTTTCCCGTCAATAGACTTTTTTAACTTGGTACGCATTATTTATTGACATTAATTATATTTATAAATAACAATCACTCAATATCTACTGAGGAGTCATTATGAAGAGGCTTGTCTTGTCAGTTATTGCTTTGTTGATTTGTTATTTCTCACTCGCTCAAGAAAGTTCCCACACATTCAGAACAGGAGATCAATCGCTTTGTTTCATGCCCACTGCCTACACAATGCCGGAGTTGAATGTTTCCCTAACAAGCTATGGTCTATTGGTTTATCAGCTGGAAGGGACAATAATAGACAGAACACAGATAGGGTTTGCCACGGTTTTTCCTTATATGCCTGAGATTGTTAAAGAGACAGGAACCTTCGGAATCAAGCAGAATTACTATAGGCGGGATAATTTTGAATCAGCTGCATTTGCAATATACACTCCTTCAATCAAATTTGCTACTTTCGGGAATGTGATTAGTTACAGCTCCGACAAATTCTCAACCCATTTAGCCGGGGGATGCATTTTTCTTAAAGATCTTGTTATAGAAGGAGATGATGTATTAAACGATTCAGAAAACGAAAACTTTATATTCATGTTGGGTGTTCTGTATGATTACTCAGAAAGTTTCGCCCTCTATGCAGAAGCAATTACTCTACATCTAAACGCAGATGATTTTGATTTAACGGCAGTTATAAATGGAGGCATTAGGGCAAGAAGTCAGCACTTCAGTATTGATCTGTGTTTTTTATGCCCCTATAGCAACGATGAGGATATTCAAGGTTTCGCTTCATTTCCATTCTTAAAAGGTTCATTCAGATTTTAGAGTTTCTATGTACCATCAAACCTGCTTCTGAAGGTTGGTGGTACACGGAAAACGATTTCCTTTGTTTCAATCATTGATAGGTATTGGTGCTATCTTTGCACCACACTCGCTCCACTCACTGTGGTACAAGAGCTTCGTTAAAATACAACCATTTCTAAGGTCTAAGTACCATTTGAATGGTTAAGGAAACTCTCGGAAAATATAATTATTGTTGATAAGTTTAAAACTACTATATTATCCATAACAAATAATGGAGGTTATTGTGAAAATAGTGATTTTAATAATACTTATAGCAGGAGGAATACTGATGTTATCCGCTGAAACGATATATGATTTTACCATGAAGAGCATTGATGGTAAGGATGTGAAACTGGAAGAATATAAGGGCAAGGTAGTTCTCATAGTCAATACAGCAAGCAAATGCGGTTATACTAAGCAATATGCAGGACTGCAGGAGCTTTACACGAAATATGAAGGCAAAGACTTTGTAATACTTGGATTCCCTGCCAATAACTTCATGAAGCAGGAGCCGGGGAGTAACGAGGAAATCAGCACATTCTGTAGCTTGAACTATGGTGTAACATTCCCGATGTTTGAGAAGATTTCCGTGAAAGGTAAAGACATTCATCCGCTCTATGAATACCTGACAAGCAAAGAAACAAACCCAGAATATGCAGGCAAAATCACTTGGAACTTCAATAAATTCCTCATCTCAAAGGATGGAAAGATAATCAATCGTTTCTCAACTCCCACTGACCCGATGGATAAATCAGTGATTGAGGCTATTGAGAAGGCATTGAAATAATGAGACTACTAATTGTCGCTATCATAGCTTTGATTGTGCTTTCCGGTTGCCGACAGGATTATTCGACAGTAGAAAAAGTGGAACTTGAGAAGTTCATGGGTGACTGGTATGTGATTGGTATACTGCCGAATGCTATTGAGAAGCATGCCGTAAACGGGATAGAGAGCTATAGACTAAACGAGGATGGCACTATCGGGATAACCTATACCTTTAAAAAGGGAACCCCTGATGGAAAGGAAAAGATATTGACACCGAAGGCTAAGGTCTTCAATCATGAAACAAATGCAGAATGGCGGGTTCAGATGTTTAAGCCTTTCTGGTACCCATATCTGGTTGTTGACTTAGCTGATGATTATCGCTACACGGTGATTGGCGTTCCCAATAGGAAATATGTCTGGATAATGAGTAGAACGCCTGATTTGGCTGAAAATGATTATCAGAACATCCTTGCCAAGCTAAAGCATGAAGGATACAATACTGAGAAGATTGTAAAAATGCCCCAGATATGGTAGGTAACAATGAAAATAAGGTATTTAGACGGGAAAAGATTTTATCATGGACTGATTGCGGGAGGCGAAGCCGTAATCCGAAATCGAAAATATCTGAACAAGATAAATGTGTTTCCGGTAGCAGATGCAGATACGGGTACCAATCTTGCTTTGACCATGCAGGCGATTCTCAGCAAAAGCAAGATAGGTAAGACTCTGAAGGAAACCTTGCACTCGGTTGCAGACTCTGCTCTTGCTGGAGCTCGTGGGAATTCAGGGATAATCTTTGCTCAATTTCTGCATGGGTTAAGCCACGAATTACCGGAAAAGGGGATTGTTACAGTAAAACATTTTGCAGAGAGTGCTCAGAAATCCGTAAAACACCTTTACGATTCACTTATGAATCCTGTAGAAGGAACTATGCTGACCGTTATTCGTGAGTGGTCAGACAGCCTTGTAGAGCAGAGTGAAGGTAACACCGATTTCCTGTTTGTTCTCAACAACTCACTAACAGCTGCCAAAAAATCCTTGAAAGAGACTCCCGAAAAGTTAAAGGTACTTGCTGATGCAGGTGTAGTGGATGCCGGAGCAAGCGGATTTGTAAGTTTCCTTGAAGGTGTTGTGGAATTTATCGACAAAGGGTCCCTGAAAAAGGCAGTTGCCTATAAAACCCCTATTGATTCGATAGTGGATGGGGAATTGCACCTTGAGAAGCCGGGGAAATATCGTTATTGCTCTGAAGCAATTCTATCTGCAAAAGATAGATCGATGAAAGAGATTAGAGAGGCAGTTGCGAAGTTCGGTGACTCCCTGATACTTGCCGGAGACCCTGAAAAACTACATGTACATATTCACACAAATACTCCTGAATTGCTTTTTGAAGAATTTAACCGACTGGGGGATGTAAGCGGAATTAAAGTTGATGATATGCTGAGACAGTATGAAATAAGCCACAACAGAAAATATGATATTGGCTTAATTACGGATACCGCAAGTGATTTACCGGAAGAATTGATAGACAAGTATCAAATTCAACAGATTCCTTTTGGAATAACCTTCGGTAACAGACAATATCTGGATAAACGCACGATTCAATCGGAACACTTTTATCATCTACTGAAAAATGACAGAAACCATCCGGTCAGTTCTCAGCCATCACCCCAGTTAATACGCACGAATATTGAGTTCTCTGTCGGATATTATGACAAGATTATTGCCGTACATATCTCTGATAAACTGAGTGGTGTCGTACAAACTGCCACAAGTATTGCTAAGGACATTGCCGGAACTGAGATTAAAGTCATCAATTCCAGACAGCTTTCCGTTTCCGAAGGGCTAATTACCTTAAGATTTGCCGAAGCTATCGCTGAGGGGATGGCTTATGATGATATAATCAGGGAGTCGGATAAGTGGATTAAAAATACTAAGATTTACACCGATATTAATACTCTGAAATATATGGTCAGAGGCGGAAGAGTGAAGCCCTTGACCGGCTTTATTGCAGCAGTTCTGAATCTAAAGCCTATTGTCTCTCTTGATGAAGAGGGAAAGGCTCTGGCATACGGGAAAAGCTTTAGTCGCAAGAGTAACATGAAGAAGATTACCAATATAATCAAAACTGAGCTGAAAAAGAAAGGTTTATGGAAATATGCTATTGTGCATGCAGATGCCGAGAAAAGAGCCAACCAATATGCTGAGATACTAACAACAATTACGGGTCAACGACCTGCTTATATCATGCCTCTATCACCCGTAGTGGGAGTTCATAACGGTATCGGGACTGTCGGAATAGGAGTTATTTATGATTAACTACACAGCCCTTTTGATTGTTATTGCAACGGTTTTTATTTACATGAATATCATGTTTGCTTTAGCAATAAGCAAAAAAAAGAATGACATTGTAGATATTGCCTGGGGAATGGGATTTGTCCTGATAACTATTCTTTACCTCATACTCGTACCAGAAATTCAACCCAGAAGAATTATCGTGAATGGATTTGTGTTAATCTGGGGACTTAGATTATCCTACTATATCTTTACCAGAAACAAGGGAAAGGCAGAAGATTTTCGTTATGCCCAATGGAAGAAGGATTGGGGGAAGCATTGGATGATTCGCTCATATTTTCAGGTCTTTATCATTCAGGGGTTCTTTATGCTGACAATAGCGTATCCACTCTTTTTCTATAAAAATACCCCGGAGACTACTCTGAATCTCTTTGATTTACTGGGAGTCTTAGTGTGGGCAAAAGGCTTCTTCTTTGAGGCTGTCGGTGATTATCAATTAAGGCGATTCGAGTCGAATCCCACGAATAAGGGTCAGATTATGGATAAGGGGCTCTGGAGATATACACGGCATCCCAAATATTTCGGAGAGAGCCTG
>JAFGVF010000383.1 GCA_016938155.1 Candidatus Cloacimonadota bacterium | reverse complement strand
TCTTTAAAACCTTAACTTTCGGCTTATCGGTTCCGAAAACAAGGTCTTTTTCTTCACCATCTCTACCGGTTGTCGTTATCCCGTAACGGTAGTCCGGAAAACTCCTAATCAGCCAGTTTAACAGTGAGGTTTTGCCGGCATTCTTGGAAAGTCCCGTGATGGCAACCACAGTGTTTTCATTTGGGAAAACAGCTTTCTGCACTTCTTCGTAAATAGTCATGGGCAAAAAATAAGCCCCCATTCAGGGGGCGCAAGCTTTATTTATCTTTCAGCTTAGCTTTGTAAGCTTGTATCTTCTTCTGTCGTGTATTTCTCTTGGATTCATCCGGTCCGAAAGAAAGTTTGTTACCATATAGCAGGTTCATAACTCCGTCATCAGAACGGCGTTCCTCTTCAACCAGACCGCAGTAATCCTCTCTATTTTGGGCTTTGAACTCCGGTTCTGTGTAAGTCGTGATGAAACCTTCATAATTTCGGAGGATAACTCTTCCCGGCATCTGGGAAAGAATATAGTTCGGTTGTACGGGAATCTTACCGCCACCACCTGGTGCATCCACTACAAATGTGGGAACACAAAGTCCGGATGTATGTCCTCTCAAGGCTTCAATTATCTCTATACCTTTGGAGATAGGTGTGCGGAAATGGGAGATACCCTCTGAAAGGTCGCATTGATAAATGTAATAAGGTCTGACACGGTTCTTTACGAGCAGATGTACAAGTTTTTTCATAACTTCCACATGGTCATTCACTCCTTTCAGCAGAACTGTCTGATTTCCTAAAACAACCCCTGCTTCAGCAAGCTTTCTCAGGGCTTCCTTTGATTCGGGAGTAATCTCGTTCGGATGGTTGAAGTGTGTGTTAAACCAAATTGGGGGGTATTTCTTTAGCATAGCACAAAGCTCATCGGTAATCCTCTGAGGCTGCACAACCGGTGTTCTTGAGCCGATACGGATAATATCAACATGGTCAATGGCATAGATTTGAGAAATGATTTCTTCCAATCTTGCTTCACCCAGAGTTAATGGGTCACCACCACTGATAATGACATCCCGCACTTCCTTATGCTGTCTGATATACTCAATGCCCTTATTTATTTCTTCCATCGGTACAGCCATATCAGTTTCTCCGGCTTTCCGACGACGGGTACAATGACGGCAATACATGGAACATTGGTCGGTAACCAGTAGAAGAGTTCGGTCAGGGTACCTATGAGTGAGTCCTTTTGCAGGAGAATCAACATCTTCGTGCAGGGGGTCTGCCATATCATTCTTTGAGAGAAAACTTTCCATTATTGCAGGTATAGCTTGCTTCCTGATAGGGTCATTGGGGTCATCATGGTTTATCAGGGAAAGATAATAAGGCGTAATAGCCATGCGGAATGAAAACTCGTTATCGGCAGCAAGAGCTTCCTCTTCTTCGGTCAAAACAAGATATTTCTTCAATTCACTGAATGTAGTGATTCTGTTTCTAAGCTGCCAGTGCCAATCCTGCCACTCTTGTTCTGTAGCAATTGATTTAATATCAATAATCATAGGTTACCTCGATTATAAGATCGTATTTTAGAATAGAAAAAGCTCAGTTATACTGAGCTTTTTCCTTAAATCTATTGTTTAGTTATCTGTGTATCTTTCCTTGAATATCTTCATCAAGGTTTCATTACGACGAAGCAGGTCAATGGAAATAGCTGCATGATTATGTGCATAACCGTTTCCGAGAATCATGTCAACATCTGCTCCGATACCTTCAGCACCCAAAGCAGCTCTTGTAAAGCTGGTTGCCATAGAGAAGAAATATACCATGCCTCTGTCCTTACATGCCATGATTGTGGACATCTCAGTGTTCTCAACATTTACAACATTCACGACAAGGTCTGCCATCTTACCACCGGTTAGACGACTTACTATCTCTTCAACCTGAATGGCATTGGTGGCATCAGCCATCTCAACGACATCGCAACCTGTCTGGTAGCAAACTTCAATACTTCTGGCACTGTGAACAAGGCCGATAACCTTACCGGAAATCCCGACTCTCTCTTTTGCAACTGCATTGCAAAGGATACCTGATTTTCCTCCGGCACCAAGGATAACAACAGTATCTCCAGGTTTTGCAAGTCTTTCAACTTGTGCCGGGGCTCCTGCTACATCAAGAACTGAAAGAGCAAGGTTCTCATCCATGTCATCCGGTAACTTAGCATAGATACCTGAGCTGAACAGGATAGCCTGTCCCTCAATATCAACCTGGTCTTTATTTAGATATACTTTTTTTACTTTATTGACTTTCAGGGGGGTGAGGGAAAGGGATACTAATGTAGCGATTGTATCTCCGACTTTAATCTCATCCTTCATCTCAAATTTTGGACCAATAGCAGCTACGCGTCCAATGAGCATTCCACCGGAACCTGTATCTTCGTTTTTATGTTTTCCTGTACGATTGGTAAGGTCAATAACATGGTTTGCAAAGGCTTGTTCTAGATCATCTTTGTGTCCCTGAGAAATGAGCTTTTCCTTAATCTGATGGAAAGAAGCAGAATCCACATTCAGTCTCAAAACATCAATAAGCAATTCGTTATCCCAGATTTCGGACATATCATTATTCACGACTCTGGCTGGCTGTGGTAATGTGCCTAAAGGTTCAATTACACGGTGGGTTCCGTAACGATTTCCATTTGGTTTCATCAAAAACCTCCATATTTATTTTATATTATTTGTAGAAACAAATTTCCGCATCCCATGACTCTGTCAACATAATTCCCCCAAAATTGAGTTAGTACACAAGGCTTTTAGCTATTAATCACTCTTTCCTATCCTGACATTACACAGTACAAAATCAAACTTCAAACCGGTAGTTATGTCGTTACATTTCTTACTTAAATCTTTCTTCATAACTGACCATCCACCGACAAATCCACCAATCCCCGTTCTCTTATAGTCAATTTTTTATCAATTTTTTTATCCATTTTTCGTCCATACTTCGTCAATACTCAATCTATTCATGACAGGTGGATGACGCGTAAGTCACCCGTTACTCTCCCGTGGGTCTCCCGTGGAAATGCACGAGTTATCCACAAATTGTGCACAAGTTTTTAACGCAAATTTATCGCGTGTTGAATTGACTTGTAATAGAGCTGGAATTAAGATGATCTCAATCTCTATAATCTCTATAATGGAATTTTAGTGGAACTTTAGCTAAAAAGGAAGAGAAAAACGGGGAAAGGAGGAGAACCTGAGAGTAAAGAGAAGATAGAAGTAACAAATAGAGTATATGGAAGCGATAACCATAGACAATTAAAGCAGGTTTCTATTGACTTAAAAATGCAGCTTCCTCACAATGCCGATATGAAACAATATATAACCATGATAATGCTTGCTTTTACATTTATTATCCTTGCAGAACCTGTCAAAATCGAGTTTAGGCAGCCTGAGATTTCAGAAATCTCGGGGATAGAAATGTTGGAATGCTGTGACTCGCTTGTGTTTGCCGTGAATGATTCCGGCAACCCTTCTGAGGTTTATGTCCTGAACATGCGAGGTGAAATTGCCCAGACGATTGTGATGCCTCAGGGATACAAGAACAATGACTGGGAGGATATAACCTCCATGCAGACCGGTCATAATGGTGTTCTCTTTATTGCAGATATCGGTAATAACAAGCTTCTGAAGACATCTTACCAAATAATCCTGATGTTTTTTACTTTCAGATGTAACGAGAGTATTCCTGTTCAGATTGATAGCCTGAAAACATTGAACTTCACGATGGAAAATAATTCTTATGACGCAGAAACACTAATATATGATTCAATCAGTGGCAATTTATATGTAATTACAAAATGGGGAGAATTCTCGAAAGTATTCGAGATAACAAATCCCTTAACCCGAAGCTCGAAAGTGTTTCCAGCCAAGTATTGCGGGAAGCTGCCTCTCTCGATAATAACAGGAGGCGACCTGAATGCTGAAGGTGATAAACTACTCCTAAAAACATATATCGAAGTATGCTTCTGGTATCGATTACCCAATGAAAGCTTCGGTGATATGTGTTCCAGAGCACCGGATGCCCTGATGCCGTACAAGACAGAACCTCAAGGAGAAGCTATTTGCTGGTCACCGGACAGCAGATTCTATTACACGATGAGCGAAAGAAAGAATAATGCAACTGTCTTTTTATACAAATATGCGTTTAATATGGATTAAGGATGGTTTGAGGAAAACAAAACACATTTGTTGAAGAAACCTGCCTCCACCGAAAGTGTTCTGGAAAAATCTGAAAAATCAGTTCTGCCCTTTAAAATTTGAGATAAAAGTTTGCATATCTTCCAAAGCTCTTTCTGAATAGGCTTTTTTCTTAAGCATTTTGTTCTTGAACTTTCCCGGGAATGACGGGATAAATCCGAAGTTGGCATTTTGGGGCTGGAAATTCTCAGAGGGTGTCAAAAGATGTCTCCAAAGTCCTCCGGTAATCGTGGTTGCAGGAGGCATGGGCAGTTTATCCATAATTACCCGACTGACAATTAGTCCGCTTAAAATTGACTCAACATACCCTTCCACTCCACTAAGTTGTCCTGCAATATGGATATGATTTGCGTTTTTGAGCGAAAAATCCTCATTTAGAATTGCCGGAGAATTCAGATAAGTATTCCTGTGAATGGAGCCATAACGGAGAATTTCAGCATTCTCAAGTCCCGGGATGAGTCGAAAAATCCTCTTCTGCTCCGGATAACGGAGCATAGTCTGACAACCAACCAGATTATAGGCAGTGAATTCCCGGTTTTCTGCTCTAAGCTGGAGGACTCCGTATGGTCTTTTACCTGTTCGCGGGTCTTCCAATCCTACCGGACGCATAACGCCGAATCTCAGGGTATCCTCACCTCTACGGGCAAGCTCCTCAATCGGAGTACAATTCTCATAAAAGTGGAAGTCAGGATTATGGAAGAAATCATTCTCAAATTCATGAGCGGTATGTTTTTCACCCTCATTCAGAGCATTCACAAAGCGATAATACTCCTCTTCCGAGAAGGGGCAGTTTAAATAATCGGCATCTCCCTTATCATACCTTGTCTTTGAAAAGACAATATCACGATTCAAGGAGTCTGCACTGACAATCGGGGCAATGGCATCAAAGAAATAGAGTTGTTGCTCTCCTATCAGATTGAGCAGGGCTTTCGTCAGTCCATGTGAAGTGAGTGGACCGGTGGCAATGATAGTTTTCCCTGAGGGCAAGGAAGCCACTTCTTCATTTATCACCTCAATATTCTGATGAGTTTTAATCCTTAGAGTAACTGATTCGGCAAAGGCATCTCTATCCACTGCAAGGGCATTTCCAGCAGGAACAGCATTTTCTACGGCAATATCCAACAGCTTTGCTCCAAGCATTTTCATTTCAGCTTTTAACAGACCTGAAGCCGTATCTTCCAAAGTTGATTTGAAGGAGTTTGAACAGACTATTTCAGCGAAGTAAGGTGTTGTATGTGCTTCTGTTTGTACCCTTGGTCGCATTTCAAACAACTTAACTTCCCAACCGGCATCGGCAAACTGCAAGGCAGCTTCAGAACCGGCAAGTCCGGCTCCTATAATAGTAATCTTGTTATTTTTCATTCAGCATTCTTCTGAATTCTGGGGCTAAGGCACTGGTGGGATTCTTAGTAAGAAAATCTACTATCAACTGTCTTCGCAGGGAAGGGTCATCTGTGCTGAGAGCAGATAATTGAAGAACTGCAAACTCCCCGAGGATTTTATCCGTAAAATCCTTCTCATAGATATCTTTTGCATTTTCAATCTGCCCGAGTTGTAGATAGCAATCAGCTGCTGCAAGCAGGAATTCTTCGTTAGGGTTTTGTGAAAACAGGTCAAGATAGATAGCTGTAGCCTCCGAGAGCTTGTAGAGCTTGCTCAACCTCCAGGCTTCCATAAATTGTAAGAACTGCTCTCCCTTTACTTTACCGGAAATATCCGCAAGGTAAAGAGCATCATTAACATCGGGTGAAGTAGGTATCTGGATAATTAATTCGGTTAAGAGAGAATCACCGGCAGCATCTTCGGTGTTCAAAGCCAGAAGATAGCTATAATAATAGCTTTGCTTAAAAGTATCTGTACCGGATTCAGTACTTCCGATTAAAGTTGATAGTCGCTGCTTCGCAGAGGTGAAATCACCATACATGATGAGATAATAGATTATTGATTGCTCAACATTATTGCGGGACTTTCCATTCATGGAGTAGTTCTTAGCATCTTCAAGATAGGAGATGACAATCTCGCGGGAGCTACCGCGAATCAATGCCAGTCTGGCAAGCATTTCTCGTGCTTCCTGATTTGAAGGGCACCTGTATTTCATTTGATTGCTTTGGAGTGTCTCATCATCAGCAACTTGCTTTAGAATGGCAGCTGCATCATCCAAACGCAATAAATTGATGTAGCTCTTGGCAAGGCTAACCATTACCTGAGCTTTGGTAAGAGGATCTACAGGTTCCAGGAGAAGAGCGGAGTAGCCAAGGGCTGCAAGAGAATCATTACCTGTACGAAACTGCTCGTTGGCGAAATATAGCAGACGAGTGTAATCAAGTTTTTTGTAAACTTCCAGGGCTGTTGAGTAATCTTTGATTTGCATCAGGGCATTGGCATAAATCTCTTGAATCTGAGCGGTTGTATCATTCTTAACTGCATCTCGGAGTTTCGTGATTAGACCGCTGTCAATTTTCAGCATCTCCAGTATATGATTCTTAGATGCATAGAAGTATGAATCATTAATCCGAATCAGTTTCACATATTCCAATATCGCTTCATCATAAATCTCTGCCATCCGAAGGGAGTTGGCTAATTCATAGGTGTATTGATTATTATCATGAGTGATTACTCGGGCTTTCTTATATATTTTTATTGCTGTATTATAGTATCGTCTCATTTCAAAAAGTCTGGCTACTATTCCGTACAAGCTTATATCTGATTTATATTTGTTCAGCAGAATCTCCATCTTACTATCAGCTTGTGTATCTTCACCGACTATCAGATAATAGTTGATTTCAAGAAGTAATCTCTCTTTCTCAGGAATGGCACTTCCATATAAATCGATAATAATTTTAGCATCTTCCCGCTTGTTCAGGGAGATGTAGTAATTGAATGCCCCAGTAACAACATCAGCATCATCGGAATATTTGCTGATAAGTTCCTTCCAGATTAACTCTGCTCTTCCATATTGCTTTGATTGAAGGAATTGGTTTGCTTGTTGCATCAACACTTTCTTCTCATCATAAACTTGAGCGAAAAGCAATCCATGAAGCATTAAAAGTAGAATGAGGATAAAAATGTATTTATTCTTCATCTGTTTTCTCATTTAGGAGTCTTAAGTACTCTTTGATAATCTCTTGATATTCCGGTGGGAACTCTTTATAATCCTTCTTTAAAAGAGCTTTGTTCCGCATCTCATTGAATTTGTACTTTATCGATTCTGGTGTATCCCAGTCCTCAAATTCAGAATTCTCAGCTTTCCGTTTCCGGCTGAATTCCCTCTTATTAATGGACTTCTGAATATCGAGCATTCGGGAAAGTATCCGCTCCTGCTTTTTTAAAGTATCAGCTGTTAATCTGTTTCCTCTTAACTCTTTAGCAATGCTTTCCAGTTCATTGATAAGATTATCCATTGTCCCCATCTGTTTCTGAGCTTCTGGATTATTCTGTAAGGCTCGTTTGAGGTTATCTGCCAACCTTTGTTCTTCGGAAGCGAGTTTCTGGATTTGCTGTCTTAACTCATTGGACATTCCTCGATTTCCCTGTTGCATTTGCTGCATCAGTTGCTGAGTTAGCATATTCATTGCCATTTGTTGTTGTCCCATTTGTTGCATCATCTGCATCAAAGACTCCATGCCACTCCCTCCACTACTTCCACTTTGAGAGCTGGCTTGAGTCAACATCAGGTCGTAAATGACCAGATTGATACCTTTTGTGATATCAGAGAGATAGTTTTTCACTTTATAGCTTCTTGCTTCGTTAATCTCTGTGAACATCTCACGGAAGCTAGTGTCGAGGAAATTCATGTCATAATAAAATTTAGGTGTGATGAACATACTAAGCAAAGGAGTCTTAAACATAGTATTTACAGCTATTGTGATGCCTTCATAGATTGCGAGTTCTGATTGGAGAATGAGATATGGGTCACCTTCGAAGATATTGGTTTGCTGCTCATGCATTTGAGAAAAAAATAGCATTTTCCTAATACATTCACTGAACGCAGCCCCCATCTCACCAGCACTTCCTCCACCCATGCTTTTCTTCATTTCCATAAGCATCTTTCTCATCATCTCCATCTTCTGCTGAGCAGATTTCTGTGATTGTTGAGCTTCCGAACGGTTATTTTGCTGAAGATGCTGTTCAGAGTTACTCATCTCCTGCATCAATTCTTGCATTTCCTGCATTTCCTTCAATTCTTTAAGCATCTCAGCGACTTCTTTGTCTTTTTCAGGATTAAGCATTTCACTGAGCTTATCAAGCTCTTTTTGAAGGTTTTCAAGCTGTTCTTTTATCTTTTTCTGTTCCTCTGCAAGTTGCATATTGTCGGAATTTGGGTCTTGAGTCTTCTTTTCTAACTGCTCTTGTAGTTTCTCCATCTGTTCAGCAATATCAAGGGCTTTCTGGAGCTGTTGTTCCTTCTTGATGCTTTCAAGAAGCTCAATTGTCATCTCCAGCTTCTCATTAAAATCATCCATAGAAAACTTGAAGTCTTTCATCGCTTTCTTAAGAACTTCAGGGTCAAGCTTTTCCATAGCATCCTGCATCTTCTTCATGGCTTCCTGCATCTGTTCGTTGTCGAGTTCCTGCATTAGCTCTTGAATCCTCTCCATTTTATCAATGGTTTCCGCAGATAGTGCTTCATTTTCCTGAACCTTTTCTATTAGCTCTTGATACTCCTCAGCGACCTTGTTTACATCTTCTTTAATCTCTTTCTGCTCCTGCATGAACTGCTTAATCTCTTCTTTATCATCCCACTCGGGTTCCTCTTTTTTAAGCATTTCACGCCTTTTCTCTTCAAACTCTTTCGTCAGTTCTTTCGATTGCTTAAGGACATCAGAAAGCTCTTCCCGTTTCTCATTTTCTTTTTCCTCAATTTCACGATAGATCTCCTCGATAGAGGGAAGTCTTAAGAAGAGATGTGCTGATTCAGTTGTATTGGTTTCCGGACAGTTATCTTGTATCGATAACCAGTATTCTACCCTGTTTCCGGGAAACAAGTCCATCCCTGTTAAATCGAAGGGATATTCTGCTTCAAATAGTGAACCAGAGATTACTTCTTTGATAATTCTGGTTTGAGGTTCTCTGTCTTCAATTCGAAAATGAAGTCTCAGGTTTTTTAAGCCGAAGTCATCGGAGGCAAGGGCACGAACTCTTTGGAGCATTGTCTGATTAAGAAGTGTATCTTTTGCGGGATAAGTTATCTCGATTCGAGGAGCCTCATCTGAGAGCATTATTATCTCCCGCTCAATGTCAATGGTTTCCTGATCGAGGAAATCCTTGAGATTTAAATGCCAGGAATCGTTTCGTTCAATTACAAAAGTCGTATAGAAATTGAGAGAATCAACGGGCTGCATATTTAAGAATTTGCCGGAGCGGAAAGCCATTATGGCAGATTTTAATCGACTTGTTGATTCAAAACTAAGCTTTACCCTTGTGTTTTTTAAAGCTCTTATCTGACCTGTTGACAGGCTGTCAATGTAGGTTTGAAGACCGGAGTATTCAGGATAAAAGTATTTAACTTCCAGATTTCGCACTCCCGGTTTCTCAAGAATACTTACTGTGAAAGTGTCTGAAATGGCATACTTATTTCTAACATAATACTCAAAATTGAAATCTAAGTCAGTGAAATCAGCTTCAAAATCAGACATTTCTACTTGCTTCCATTGCTTATCGAGGCGATAATACAATTGATAATCTGTTGAAACCTCGGGGTCAGTAACCCTAATCGTTAAATTGCTGTGTCTGGGTATCCTAACATTCCCCGGTTCAACTGTCATAGTAGTTTTATGTTGCTGTTTTAGAAGCTTATCCGTGTAAAATGCATTCCATGAATCGGGGAGCTTTGGTATATTAAGCAGAAGTATTAAAGCTGCTCCAAGAAATCCGTAAACAGCCAATTTCTTCTGAATGGGGTTAAACAAGGGCAGTTTATGCTTAATCTGCTTATTGGCAATATCATCTGCACCCGTAAAAATCAACTCTAAGATATTAGGATTATAGCCCTTTTCATTAGTAAGAAGCTCTATAGCATTTTGATAAGTTTCATTCTTATCGTTATTGAGTATATCCAGAAGTCGGGCAGCGTTATTATCATCAAGAAGCTTGTTCTTCCCTTCATAGAAGAGATAGAGTATAACCAGTGCTGAACATATTCTCAGAGTTAGAGAATAGAGAAACATCGGCATTCCTCTTGCAGGAAGCAACTCATAAGCAGTAAAGAACATTAGAAATGCCCATACGATACTTAACAATGCAAGCAGCAGGTATCGAATACCTATGAGTTTATTATGATGCTTCCGAAAACTTCGGACAAGCTCCTGAAATTTATGCATTGAATATCCTTTCCCGCGGAGCATCACTACTCCCTTGGGATAAGTCTTTATTTACCGGTTTTTATCTCTTCCAGAAGCACTTCAATAGCCTTCTGTAGTTGTGTATCATTATCATTCACAATATCATCGGGAGTCATCTCCACGATTATATCGGGTTGAGCTCCATTACCTTCCATGTTGGTCATCTTCTCATCTGCAAGCCACCAACCGTTTCGTGGCATCCGCATTGAAGAGCCATCCATCAAAGAGTGCGGAACTGTCCCAATAACTGAACCACTGGTCGGAACTCCAATAACTGTTCCCATTTTCAGGAACTTAAATATATGCGGGAATATCTCACCATCGCTGAATGAACCTTCATCAATCAGCAACACTATCGGTTTATCGAAAACTTTTGCCGGAGCCATATATTTAACAGCTCCTGAACCTCTATCGCTTTCCCAAGCATAGTATTTCTTGGACAAGACCTCGAGAATCTTGTCATGGACTCTTCCCCCAGAGTTTCCTCTCAGGTCAAGGATTAGTCCTTTTTTATCGAATTCAGTACTGAATAAGTCTTCATTAAAGCGATCGAAATCTGTTTCTCCCATGGCTTTCACATGGATATAACCCAAATCGGGGTTAGCAGCTCTGACTCTCTCTTTTCTTGTCTCTTCCCAGGTTCTATAGGCGGTTTGATACTGCTCTCTCCAACTGAGGGCTTTTATCTCAGCTTCAATTACTTTACCATCCTGCTCGATTTCAAGCTTAAGCTTTTCACCGGCTTTGTTTCTTAGAAGTGGATCTACAGCGGTATCTTTGTTTATATCAATCCCGTTTATAGATAGCAGAACAGCTCCATCTTTTATCTTATAAAACTCACTTAACTGCGTAAAAAGATATACTTTTGAAAGAAGTATCCCCTTTTTCAGATCAGTACTCCAATCAAGCTTTGCACCAAGATAAGCTCCCTGATGCCAGCGACCGTTCCTCTCAGAACGGGGATAAAATCCTGTATGAGAAGCGTTTACTTCCCCAATCATCTCTTCAACAATGTCTGAAAGTAAACCCGATTCGTACATATACCGGGTGTAGGGATAATACTTGTCAAAGGCACTATTCCAATCCACATTATGCATATAGGGGTCATAAAATCCTCTTCCGAAATCTCCCCAAACCTGTTTAAAGACATTTCTGTTCAACTCAAATTTGTTGTAACTGTATTTAAAACTATTATTGATTTCTGCGGAGCTTCCACTATTTAAATCAACTTTATAGAGAAGGTTACCACCGACAAAGTAAACTATGTTTTTATCAAAGATATACTCCCAGGAATTCCAATCATGATTGAAGGTGTATATAAGCTTCTCGTTCTTACCTTGATAATTCACTTTAAAGAGTTTCTTATCCTGCCAATAATAGAGTATTGAGTCATTTCTGACTGTAAACACACTTGCCCAATTACTCTTCTTTACGATAGGAGTTATTCGTTCATTCAGATGATCCCAATCCACTGCTATGTCTTCAAGTTTTTCAGTTTCAGTCTTCAAGGAATCTGCATAGATATCCAGCCAGTTATCCTTTTGGAATTTGAATTCACTGACAGGCGATAAATCCATACGATATAGAACCTTATCATTTGTAAAAAAGATAGAATTATTATCTTTACCCCATGTAAGTCCACTGGTCCAGCTATCATTGGAGTAGATTATCTTATCCCATTCTGTTTCAAACTCATAGAAATGGATATGGGAATTCCACACACCGCTGTCTCTGGTAATATATAGGGCATATTTTCCATTATCAGATATCTCAAAATTACTCCATGGGGTATTATCTTTCTTTATGACCTTGAAATTTGTAGCTGTTGAGTCCATCAAGGCAATCCGATTAACCTTCTCAACTCCTTCAGAATAATCAATGATATATTGTTTCTTAGGAGCGGAGTTTACACTATCAATATGCTTATCAGAGGACCATGCGATTTTTTCAATCTTCTCTGGTTCAAGAATATTTACTCTGTAAAGCTTGTTAACACCATCTTCATAAGCGCTGAAGATAATAGTTCTGTTATCAGGTAGAATATAAAGGTCATGGATTCCTCTTTGGTCATGAGTGAGTTGTTTCACTTCCCCGCCCTTCACAGGCATGGCAAAGAGGTCATATTTATAAGAAAATGCCAGCAGTTTTTCATCACCTGATACAGCTATATTGCTGAATCTGTTCACTACATCTTCATAGACATCCAACTCATACCAGGTGTCTTCCTGAATATCTATATCAATTTTGGATACTTTGTTGAAAGAAGCCTTTGGGTCATAACGCCAGAGTTCGTCAAACAACTCGAATACTATCCGGTCATTTTTAACTGCGATATCAATATCTCTAACCGACCACTCCTTGAAATCTGTTAGTTTCTTCGGAGAACCAAAGTCCCTTTTCTCAACACAATAAAGCTGGAATATCTTCCCATCGGAAGCAGCAAAGTATATCTTATCTTCTTTGTTGGAATAAACTGGATAGCGCTCGGTTGTTTCCGTATTAGTCAGTCTGGTATATTTCTTCAAACGCAGATCATATTCCCAGAGTTCTCCATTCAAGCTCCCTGTATATGATTCCCGGTAGGGTAGCCCATGTTCATTATAGATTATTTTGTTATCATCGGGACTTAAAGTTGAATAGCTGTCGGTATATGAGTTAATCTGAGTAAATGTTTCACCGTCCAGTGATAGTTTAAAGTTCATACTCTGCTTTTCATAGGGCCAACTTTTACTCGCCAGCAGATTTTTACTATCGTGGAACCAGCTGTCCAGATTAAGGGACTCATCCCTCACCATTCGTGCCTCTCCGCCTTCTGATGGCATTACATAAATTCTTCTGCTTCCATCCCGGTTTGAGTTAAAAGCAATCATCTTTCCGTTCGGTGAAAATAGTGGATTACTTTCGGCAGGTTCCGATTTTGTGATTCTCCTGGCTACACCACCGTCAAACGGTACTAACCATAGATCTCCCATATAAGCAAAACAAACTGTATCTCCATCCGGCGAGATTGCCGGGTCATCCATGAAATGAGGTTCATAAGCCACTAATGCTGAACTGATAGCGATTACTGCTATCAGTAGAATGATAATCTTGTACATATCTCTCCTGACTACTATAATGGAATTATTATCCTATTTTCAACTTTATCTACTGTTATCACTTTCTCATTGATAACCATTTCAACTCCGGGGAATACTTTCCCATAGAAGTTTATACCAGTAATTGTTTCCTCATCAGCCTGAATAGACGGACTCTCAGGTAATTCCGACAGCACTGTTTTAAGTTCGTCAATAATCACTGCTTCACTATAAACCTTGTTTTCAATGATTTTGGTTAGATGTTCACTAACTGATTTATGCCAGCAATTGGGTACAATCTCGATTCGTGTTGAGGTGCCGAAACGGTCTCCTGCATAAGCTGCCGTTATCAGTCTGCCGGCAAAGACAGAACCACCTGTTAACTCACAGGTCTTCATTGAACCGGCTATTCCGATTCCAGCAACCATCCGGCTGTCGATCACCTGTCTCTCAGCCTGAATATTATTTCCGGCAAAGAGGAAACTTACTCTTCCGTTTGCAAAAGTTATATTTTGACAACTGATTAACCCAAGGGGCTTACAACCGGAAACAGCTCCGTCGATTAATATGGAACCTGTGCAGTAAATAGAACTGTTTTCAATGTCTCCATGCACAATCAGATTCCCTTCTATGGAGATATATTTACAGTTCTTTATGTCTCCGTTCACTTCAACATTGCTACGGAAATGAAGGTAATTCTGTTCGTTCAACAATTCTCCATTCAACTCAAGAACATCAACCACACCCACTTTCCCATTATTCTCAAGATACGGATAACCGTCAATAGTCGAGTATATTGCTCTTTCCGATTCTTTGAAGGTAACATTGCGACCAATGTATTGACTGGAATAAAGGGTGTGTAAATCTCTTTTTTCGATGGTCTCCCCATATACATTCTTTACTGCATTGGAGGTTTCATCAACTTCAACTTCTGCAAGTTTGGTGCCTTTTGTCACATAACACCAACCCGTAAGTGAAACTCTGGAAGGGTCTTTCCCGGGAGCATAGCAACTTTCAGCTTCAAATTTACAAATCAACTCGCTTTTGAAAGGGTCCAATCCTCCCTTGGCAATAAGAAAAGGTTTATCATACTCTTTCTCTATCCCCTGGTCAATATTGAACTTTACAGCGTCTTCAAATCCATATTTTATTCCGGCTTCAGTGATTAGATTCTCTATCTCTTTTTCATCTATTACATCATCTGTAAGCTTAATGGTGAGATAAGCTTCCATCCCGTTTTCATTTACTTCTAAAACGAGATTGCCACTGTTATTTTCAGTTATTCTATTCATTTGCTTAACCTGTTTGATTATTTTGAACGATATAATGTAATCAGAGTCATATTTGTCAACTGCTTAATGTCCACATTCCTCCATCCTTCCGTTTTTTTATCAAAGAGTCACAATGAAGAGTTATTTTGATAATGAATAGTGCACCCCCTTTATGATTATTGTTGGTCTAATATCTCACTACCATAATTCATAAGAAAATCTTAAGACTAACTTTCCACTTACCTACCCCATTCCTGGTCTATAGGTCAAGAATGTACTAGGATAGGACCAGGATAGTACCAAGATAGAGGTTGGAATTATGGCAGTGCGTAGGGGGTGGAAAAAGAGTGATTGAGGTAGCATGAGGAAAAAAATAGGTGAGGTAATGAAGTTTACACATACCGGAAATTGTGAATTAAATTCAGTATAATGAGGGTAAAAAATAGAGAGAAAAGAGAAAAATAAGCTGTATTTGATTATTCAAAAGAAGTAGGAAACAGTTCCAAAACAAGAGCTGTGAAGTTTGTTTACAGCTACTTAAGAAATTGAGAGGCAGTAGATTATAATGGAAGCATTAAGAAAAAACAACAAAGTTGCCTAAATTAGTCTTGACTTTATCAAGCTTTTAACCATACTGGAAACTTCGTTAACAGTAAGGGGATGGTATTAGTAGAAGAAATGATCTGAAAAAGCAGGTAAGAAATAAATGAAGATAAGCTTAGAAGATGTTTTTCGTGAGTATATGTCTGAAGATTTTGCCGGTTACACAAAGCTTCTGGCAGAACAAGACCCAAAGAGTGAGATAATAGAGATTATCGGTTATACCGGTGCCGGGAAATACCTTTTACTTGAGCATCTTGAAGAACAGTTGAAAAAGCAAAAGCAGGACTTTTTCTGCTATCACCCGAAGGTTTTTTCCTGGAATCAGCTTCGTGACCTTGTGCTTGCTGTGTCCAACCTTAAAGAAAGCGAGTATGAGACAATTGTCCGGCAAGCGGTTAAATACGAGATAACGCGGGATTATGACTTTTTCTATTACCTGACTGAGACCATCAATAAAGAGAACTATTTTAAATCTATATCCCTGATAATAATGGATGGAGATTTCCTGACCGACAACTCCCGAAAGTTCATCCAATACCTTGTCCAGTATGCCGAAGATTACGGCATAAAGATTTTCGTGTTTACCCGAGACCATAAATTCAACATATCTCATGTAGAAAGGCAACATCAGCTGTCTATTCAAGGAATTACGAGGATAATCAAGAGGATATTCCCTGAGAAGAAATCCGACTTCATCTTTGAGAGTGAAATACTCTGGAATATAACTCAAGGGAATCTGCTGACATTGGAGCATATCTTGATAGATATTCTTTTATCGGCTGAATACAGCAAGGGGAAGAGCTTTGATTTATTGAAATATATAGAAGAGAAAACTCAAAATACGGATTTCTATGAGGTTTTCCTTGATGAACTGACAGATTCTCAGAAGCAACTCCTAAGCTATATCTTCCTTTTAGACGGGAAACTCTCCCATGAGAAAATCAGTATATTACCCGACTTAAACGAGTTTAAAGATGACCTCGAATGTCTCCAGACAAAGAGCTTTATCCGAGAATATGACAGCCGTTATAATGTGATAAGTCCCAGGCATTTCCAACAATGGTTTCAGAAGCAAGCGTCTGAGAAACGAAACGGGTTAATTTCCATAATTGTTGAGCTTTTCAAGAAAGAGAAGGTTCGTGTCTCCGAGTTGTCAAACTATCTTTTGTTGCTGGATAGCTATGATAATTCGATATTCAGTGAAACTCAGAATGAACTGAAAAATATTTGTAATTACGAGAACTTGCTTGAGATACTGGAATACAGCCTTAAGAAGACCAAAAAAGCAGAAAAAAGGCTGGAAATTCTTACGGAAATCGGGAAAACATATCAGAATCTGAATATGCATCAGGAAGCTGCCAACACTTTTAGAAACTGTTTGCAACTAAGTACTGAGAAGGATTTACCAAATCAACAGGTTGTGTATCTTTTAGCACAGAATCTCTTTGCCCTCAACTCTTCAAATTTCGCTCTTGAGATTATCAAGAAGTACTCCTATGCAGAACTTGAGCATGCAATGAAGGCAAAGATGATGATTCTTAAAGCGGAAATTCTGACCGAAAAAGAGGATTTCGGCAATGCCATGCCGGAACTTGACAGGGCTCAGCAATATGCTTTCAAGATCGAAGATGATATTCTCAGATACCGAATTTTGGGGAACAGCCACAAGGCTAAAGGTAAAATCTACTATTATTCCAATGATTGGGATCATGCCGAAGCGTGCTTTAAAGATGCCAAATCATTCTTTGAACAGGGAAATGAAATCAGCGGTCTGGCTGCTATCTATAACAACCTTGCAGTAATACCGATGTTCCGGGGTAACTGGGACGAAAGCGAAGCTCTTTTCCTGCGGAGTCTCGATATCGAGAAATCCAGATACAACCTTAACGGTATGTCTGTTTGCTACAATAATCTGGGCGGTTTGATGGATGATAAAGGCGACAAAGAAAAATCCATCTTCTACCTGTATCAGGGATTAAATATTCAGAAATTGCTGAGCGACCCTTATAATATCACCAATATCTACAATAATATCGGTGTTACCCACATGGATAACAACGAGTTTGAAAAGGCTGAAGATGCCTTCAATAAATCGCTCGAAACTGCCATAAATTTCAGTTTCCATAGAAACACAATAGCCACTCTTAACAATATCGGAGCTCTCTTTTTCCAACAGGGAAAATGGAACGAGGCTATCGATACCTACGAAAGGGCTATTGAGAAATCTGAAGAAACCGATTTTGTGGACGGGCTAATCAGGTCATATATCAACCTCGGTGAACTTTACGAGAAACGAGGGGAATTGAATATTGCTTATGACCTTTATTTCAAGGGCTTAGAACTTCTACCACAAGTAAACGATGATTATATTAAAGCTCAGATTTACGGCAATCTCGGCAGTACTTTGACCAAGATGCATAAGTTCAAAGAAGCTTACAGATACCTTGTGGAAAGCTTTGACTTCTTTAAATCACTTGATGCTAAGAATGAAATCATTGAAGGTTGTCAGAAACAAGCATTCTATTTCATTATTACTATGAACTATGAGAGTGCTGATTACTACCTGAAGATGTCTAATGACCTTGCCATTGAAATAAACAATACCTTTGAAGTGGGAAAAACTCTGCTGTTGAGAGCTCAACTCGAGAGAAAAGACCTCGTCAAAGCTAAGGCTCATCTTGAAAAGGCAGTTGAAATATTTGGAACACACAACAAAATCTATGAGCTTGCTGAAGCAAATTACGAGCTTGCCAATATTGTTGCCGAAATGGGTGATTCAGAAGAAGCTCTCAATATCTTGCAACGGAATAAGAGCATTATCAAGAACTTCGGTTCAATCCGCATTCTGGAACAGAATGACCTCCTTTATGAGAAAATCAATAAGGAGTATAAGAAGAAAGTGGATGAAGCCAAGTATCAGGAGAGCATCTTAGATAAGTTCTATGCCATCTCAGAAACGCTGAATGAAGTCCATGATTTCGATTTACTTTTAAACACAGCTATTGATGAAATTATCAATATTGCTGAGGCAGATGGTGGTATTCTCTGTTTATACAACTCAGAAAACCTGCCGGAGTCCTGGGAATACAAGCTTTTCCGTAATTTCAGCTTCAAGGACAGTGCTTACGAGTATTTCATGGAATTGATCTTGGAGTCTCTCCGTGATAAATCCCGTCTGAGTTTTAAACAACCAAATCGAGCCAAGCAGTTTAATCATGTCATCACTTTCCCGATGAGCATGAGGAATCAGGCACTGGGAGTGGTTCTTCTATTCTCTAATCATGAGAGTTATTACTTTAATGACCAGATAAATAACCTGTTGAATGCCCTTACTAATCAGATTATTGTGAGTGTGGAAAACATCAGGGCAACCAATCTTGAAAAGACACATGAAATCATTCGTGAAGAACTGAACTCCTCGAACATCTTTGCCAATATCATCGGTAAACACCAGAGCATGTTGGCTATTTTTGATATTATCCGTAAGATAAAGGATACTCCCACAACCGTGCTCCTGGAAGGTCCAAGCGGAACAGGTAAAGAGTTGATTGCCAGAGCTATCCATTACAGCAGCAACAGAAAAAACAAGGCGTTTGTCGCTCAATACTGCGGAGCACTGCCCGAAACACTTTTGGAGAGTGAGCTCTTCGGTCATGTTAAGGGGTCCTTTACAGGGGCTGCTTATGATAAAAAGGGGCTTTTTGAAATCGCTGATGGAGGTACATTCTTCCTTGATGAAATCGCTGATATCAGTCTCTCTACCCAAGCAAAACTTCTTAGATTCCTGCAAGAAGGCGAGGTTAAAAGAGTGGGGGCTGTTAAGACAGAAAGAGTTAATGTTCGCGTTGTCTGTGCCACCAATGTATCCCTTAAAAAGAAAGTGGAAGAGGGAGATTTCCGTTTGGATTTGTATTACAGGCTGAATGTTATTAGAATTGAGGTTCCTTCACTTAAGGAAAGAGCATCGGATATTCCGCTTCTGGCTATCCACTTCCTCGATAAATTCAATAAACGAATAAATAAAGAAATCAAAGGCTTCACGGATGAAGCTATGAAATATCTAATGAGCTACAGCTTCCCAGGAAATGTTCGACAACTTGAAAATGAAATTGAGAGGGCTGTTACCCTCGCAGATGATGAATCATACATAAAACCGCAAGACTTTTCTGAAGAGATATTCCGCTTTGCAGAAAACACCAAGGCTGTGAGCATGCTGACTCAAAATGCCAATCTTAAAGAAGCTGTGGAGCAATTAGAGAAAGATATGATTATGCATGCTCTGGAAGCTACTGCCTGGAATCAGACGAAAGCAGCAAAACATCTGGGCTTGAGTCGGCAGGGGTTGATTAAAAAGATGAGAAGATATGAGCTTTATCAGGACGATATGTTTGATGAAGAAGATGATGAAGATGATGAACAATAGCGGAGTATGATTTGCCAGACTTAAATGAGCTCTTAAAATTTACCTTTATCTGCTTTGATATTGAAACAACCGGGCTTAGTAAAGAGAAAGATGAAATTATTGAAATCGGAGCTGTAAAATACAAAGACGGAGTTGAGATTGATCGTTTCTCGGAGTTTATCAAACCCCGTCAGAAAGTGCCTTTTTTTATCAAGCAACTCACGCACATCAGCGATGAACAGATAGAATCAGGGAAATCTGCTTTTGAGGTTCTGGAGAAATTCAGAGATTTTATTGGGGATGACTTTCTGGTTGCCCATAACTCAAGTTTTGATTACCCGTTTGTCAGCCATCACATGCTTCTTAACGGATTTATGCCGTTATCTAACCATATATTCGATACTCTTGATTTGGCACGCATATATCTCCCGTTTGAAGCAAATCATAAACTTGCAACTGTAGCTGAGTTTTTCGAGGTCGTTAATGAGTCCGCTCATCGTGCTATTCATGATGCAGAGACAACGGCATTGGTCTTTGTTAAGTTGCTTGAGTTTATCAATAAGTATATAGATGTTCGTTTGAACAGCAATCTCCTGACCATTTCCCGAGGTATTGATTACGACACATCGCTTTCAGTAATACTTGAAAAGATAGTTGATTATCAGAGGAAGTATGCCCTGATTCAGACAGGAAACAGACCGAAACCGCCCTATAGGACAATGAATAATTTCATTGAACACTCCTGCCCCAAACCTGAAACATACAATATTGGCGATTTATTCCAGGAAGAATCATATTTCAGCAAGAAATTCCCTGCTTATGAAAAGCGAAATGGACAGATAGTTATGTCTCAAGCAGTTGAGGAAGCTTTTCAGAACAAGAAACATCTTCTGGTTGAAGCTGGAACAGGGGTGGGAAAGTCCATAGCTTATTTGATTCCTGCCATCAAATTCAGCTACGAAAACAAGGAAAGAGTTGTCATCTCGACGAATACAAAAAACCTTCAAGAACAGCTTTTCTTCAAAGATATTCCGATACTTAAAGATATCTTACCCATTCCATTCACAGCCGGTCTGGTGAAGGGGCGTGATAACTATATCTGCAATAGGTATTGGGAAAATGTTACCTTTAATCTGGGTGATATTACCAATCCTTATGACTTGCAAGGTTTACTGTATCTGATTATATGGAACGAATTTACTGTCACCGGGGATGTCTCCGAAAACAGCTCTTTCGACAAGAATAAATACGGTAGTCTCTGGAAGAAGCTTCTTGCAGACCGCTACATCTGTTCAGGAAAGAGATGTTCCCATTTTAAGGCATGCCACTATATG
>JAFGVF010000382.1 GCA_016938155.1 Candidatus Cloacimonadota bacterium | reverse complement strand
TCTTCAGATTGAATACTTATGAAGGGACTTATCTTCATAAGGTTACCTATATTAAATAGCATATAACTTTTCAACATTGAGAGAACAAAGGGATGCATCTGCATCCCTTTTCTAATATATCATGTCTGATTAATTCAAGAAAAAAACCATAAAATCATTGACATCTAACCCGAAATCCATAAATTTAGTTCAAACCTTTAATCGAGTCCGGTGAGGCTGAAAGGAGAAAAATATGAATCTATATCTTAACACGCTAAACAAGCGGAATCCCCATTTTCAATTAAACGCTATTACTATATCAAAAAAAGCATCAAGGAGAGAGTTATGGAAAACAATCTGAACTTCCTTGGACGCTGTATGTATGACCTTGACGACTATTCCGCCGAAGAGATAATGCATATTCTGGAAGCATCCAAAATCATGAAGGAGATTAACCAGCGGGAATACAAGAAGGTTCCTGCATTAAAGGGGAAAACGGTTTGCACACTGTTCTTTGAGAACAGCACACGAACCCTTATGTCATTTGAATTAGCAGCAAGCAGACTTAGTGCTGATATTGTCAGCTTCAATTCAGAAACATCATCTCTTGCAAAGGGGGAAAGCTTACAGGATACTGTTTACACACTCGATGCAATGGGGATTGATTGTTACATTATCCGCCACAGCTATCCGGGAAGTCCGCAATTAGTGCATAAGTATTCCAAGAAACCGGTTCTTAATGGTGGAGATGGAAGACATGCACATCCTACGCAGGCATTATTGGATATGTTTTCCATATATGAGAAGAGGGGTTCTCTGGACGGGATGAAAATAGCGATTGTAGGCGATATAGCCCACAGTCGTGTAGTTCGCTCCAATCTGATTGGAATGAAGAAACTGGGAGCAGAAGTAACAATCTGTGGTCCCAGAACCCTGATGCCCGGAAGTATGGAGGAAGTTTATGGTTGCAGAGTTAGTTACAATCTGCAGGATGCCCTTAAAGATGCCGATGTTGTGATGGGGTTAAGAATGCAATTGGAAAGACAAACAGACGGATTATTTCCTAATCTCGAAGAATATACCAAGCATTATGTACTGTCCAAAGAAACACTTAAATATGCAAAACATGATGCTCTCATCATGCATCCCGGTCCAATGAATAGGGGAGTTGAAATTCTCCCGGAGATAGCAGACAGCGACCGTTCGCTTGTGCTTCAACAGGTTGCCAATGGAGTTGCTGTGAGAATGGCTTTGCTATATTTGATGCTCGGTGGAAGGGTTTAGGAGGAAAAAAATGAAAATAGTAATTAGAAATGGAGAAATATATCAAGCCGGTCAGTTTGTAAAGAAAGACATATTGATTTCAAATGATAAAATTGAGAAGATAGATGATGCCATTATCGCTGCTGATGCTGACAAAGTTATTGATGCAGAGGGACAGATTGTTCTTCCGGGGTTTATCGATTTGCATGCTCATTTAAGAGACCCTGGACAGGTTTATAAAGAGGATATTGTAACCGGTACAAAAGCAGCTGCTAAAGGCGGATTCACAACCGTTTGTGCAATGCCTAACACCGACCCGGTAGTTGACAGCATTGCAATTGTAGAATATATAAACAGAAAAGCTGCTGACCTTGGTTCTGCCAGAGTGAAGATAATCGGAGCAATGACAAAAGGTTCTGAAGGCAAGGAGATAGCTCTCATGTCCACGATGCAGGAAGGTGGGATAGTGGCTGTGAGTGATGACGGTAAGTGTGTACAAAATGCGAAGCTTATGCAGAATTGCATGAAATATGCCATGAATTACAACCTGCCTGTTATAACTCATCCTGAAGATTATAATCTTGCAGGGAAGGGACAGATTAATGGAGGCAGATATTCGACACAACTCGGGTTAGGGGCTATCCCCGGACTTGCTGAGGATATTATCGTTGCTCGGGATATCATGCTTGCCAGAAGTACAAAGTGCCATCTGCATGTTGCACATATTTCAACTGCAAGAAGTATCCAGATGATCAGGGAAGCAAAGGCAGAAGGACTTAAAGTAACCTGCGAAGTCACACCTCATCATCTGATAATGACAGATGCAAAATTAGTTGGATTTGATACTAATTTCAAGGTAAAGCCACCTTTGAGGGGAGATAAAGACAGACAGGCTTGTATTGAAGGTCTGATTGACGGGACCATCGACTATATAGCTACAGACCATGCTCCTCATGCCGATTATGAAAAAGAAAGAGAATTCAATCTTGCTCCGTTTGGGATAAATGGTTTTGAAGCTGCTTTTGCTTCTCTATATACCGAGATGGTTTTAACTAATACTATTCCTTTAAACATAATAATTGAAGCCCTGACTAAAAAACCTGCTGAATTCCTGAAACTCAAAACCGGTGAATTGAAAGAGGGTTTCCTGGCTGATGTTATCGTTGTTGATTTGGAGAAAGAATTGTTGTTAACAATCGACAATATGCTTTCCAAGTCCAAGAACACACCTTATCTTGGCGTTCCTCTAAAGGGTGTCGTAACCAGTACTATATGTAATGGCAGAGTAACCTGGGAACTCAGTAATGTATAAAAAGTGTTTAATAACTGCCTTTGAAGAGCTGAAGGCAGATTATTTCGTTTTAATGATAGAAGACTCTGCCCTCGCTCAGGTTTCTGAGCCGGGGCAGTTCTTTAATCTTAGTTGCTCGGACGGCGATATTCCCCGTTTGAAGAAGCCCATCAGTATCTATGATGTAGATGGTTCCGAGATTGCCTTCATGATAAAGAAAGTGGGGAAGGGGACAGAGTATCTCTCCAAACTGAAAGTAGGTGACAGCATTGATGTACTCGGTCCTTTAGGTAACCCGTTCCCCCTTGTTTCAGGGAAAAGCGTTCTTATGGTTAGTGGGGGAGTAGGCTATCCACCGCTTGTTTATTTGAAAAAGAAGCTTGAGGACTGTGAAGTAATCAGTATTCATGGTGGAAGAAGCTATGATGATATCTTTCTCTGCGATTATCCATTTACCGAGGATGGTTCCTATGGACGCAAGGGGCTTGTTACAGCTCATCTGGAAAAGATAATCAAGAAGCATAAAATTGAAGTTATTTATACATGTGGTCCTGACTCGATGATGAAGGCAATCGGCAGGAAAGCATTGGAGCTTAATATTGATTGTTATCTTTCTTTGGAAGAGTATATGGCTTGCGGTATCGGTGCCTGTTACGGCTGTGCTGTGAAAGTTAAAGCAGACAATGAGCAGGGATACATATATAAACGCGTCTGCAAGGATGGTCCCGTGTTTGAAGTTAAGGAATTATGGATGGAAGATAAATGAACGAGAGATTAAAGACCAGACTCGGACGACTGGAGCTTGCCAATCCGGTTACGGTTGCTTCAGGAACATTTAGCTATGATTATGCAGATTATGTTGATTTTAACAGATTAGGTGCAATTGTTACCAAAACAATTACTAAAGAAGCCAGAGGGGGTAATCCGACACCCAGACTTTTTGAGACAGAAGCGGGTTTGCTAAATTCCATAGGGCTTCAAAACCCCGGCTTGGATAAGTTCATCAAGGAGGAACTTCCCAAGTATAATCAATGGAAAGCACCGCTTCTTGTCAGTTTATCAGGTTCCAGTATCGAGGAGTTTTGCGAGATCGTCGCTCGTATGGATGAGGAAGATTGTGCAGGCTATGAGATAAATGTCTCCTGCCCGAATGTTAAGAATGAAGGGATAGCTTTCGGGGTTGACCCCAAGGTAGTATTTGAGCTGACTTCCAAGCTTCGTAAGCATACAGAGCGTGAACTGATTATCAAACTCTCACCCAATGTAACCGACATTGTATCGGTTGCTAAGGCTGCAAAGGAAGGCGGGGCAGACAGTCTGGCTTTGATAAATACACTTCTTGGGATGGCTATCGACTGGAAGACGGGGAAAAGCCGCATTGCCAGAGGTGTGGGTGGCTATAGCGGGATTGCAATTAAACCCGTAGCTTTGAGTAATGTCTGGCGGGTTGCCAAAGCTGTCGATATTCCCATTCTGGCTATGGGAGGGATATCAAACTATCAGGATGCTCTCGAATTCTTCTATGCCGGAGCGAGTGTCGTAGCGGTTGGAACAGAGAACTTCATGAATCCCCTTGCTACCATTGAGCTTATTGAAAAACTTGACATGCATCTTGAGTCGCAGAATATTTCCCTTAAGGATATAATCGGTAAAGTTAAAGGAGTTATATTATAATGTTCAGAGAAGGGATTATTGGTTGATGCATATCAGACGCTTATTACTTACCATACTAAGCATCGTTACGGCATTAAGTCTATTCTCTTCTTCGGCTGACTTGCCGGATTTTTCTCAATATCCTGCCGGTAATGCCCGAAAAACTGCCTTCTTTCAATTTCTTAAACCCATTGTTGTTGAAGAAAACACCAAGATACTCAAAGAACGCAACTTCATGTTATCCTTCAAGTTCAGATACAATCAAGGTTTAGACATCTCGGATAAAGATATGAAAAGATTCTGTGCAGTTGCCAGAAAGTATAAACTGGACCCCAATAATATTGACCTACAGTCGTTTTGGGATAAGGTCAACCTTAGAATAGATATGGTACCTCCCGAGATTGCCTTGATTCAGGCAGCAGTGGAGTCGGGCTGGGGAACTTCCGGCTTTGTTCGAGAGGGAAATAATCTCTTTGGTGTATGGACTTTCCGTCAAGGAATGGGAATTGTACCAAAAGACCGGCATCCCGAAGCTAATCATGAGATAAGGATTTACGAGTCGATTAATGATTCTATTGCCAGTTACATGCTCAACCTGAATACAAATAAAGCCTACAAAAAGCTCAGAGATACTCGGTTGGAGATGCGCCAGAATGCAGAACCGATTGATCCTGTTCAACTTTGTGAAGGACTTATTCATTATTCTCAGAAGAAGCTTGAGTATGTGAATCTTATCCAGAAGATGATTGAGAATAATATGGAAGAAATCAGTAGTATTAAATAAAATACACTATATAAATTACTTATAAAAAAAGCCTCGTTAAGAGGCTTTTTTAAATTCTGGTGCTGAAGAAGGGACTTGAACCCCCACGTCCTAATCGGACACTAGAACCTGAATCTAGCGTGTCTACCAATTCCACCACTCCAGCAACGCTGAGTTACAGTTATTTTCATCGCATTCGAGTGTCAATATAAATATTTCGCTGCAATACCTA
>JAFGVF010000381.1 GCA_016938155.1 Candidatus Cloacimonadota bacterium | reverse complement strand
GTTGGGGCTGTGGGGCTTTTTTCCACAGCAATTGACTGCTGATAAAGTAAACTAATACTATTAACACAATCGCCAAAATAGTTCGTCTATCCAAAATTATTCTCCTGCATAAAATTAGGGTAGTGGGTCAAAACCACCCGGATGAAAGGGATGACATTTTATAATACGCTTAAGTGATAAAAAAGTAGCTTTAAAGAAGTTGTATTTTCGAAAAGCTTGAAGGGAGTAAGTACTGCAAGAAGGAGTAAATCTGCATGTAGGAGGAAACATTGGAGAAATCAGTCGTTTGTATAGTTGAAGAAGCAGGATCGGAAGAGAGTTCAATAATCTCATCTCTTAAGCCTGCTTACACAATCGTTTAAAAAGTATTTCCAAATCTTCATGAAGGTCATTCCACTTCGCATTTCCTGCTTTATTTAGGGCTATTATATTAACAGCCATTTGTGAAGGAAGAGGGCTTTTTGTCTGACGCAACCAAGCTTTGATTCGTCTCTTTGTTTTGTTCCTGACTATGGCGTTGCCTACTTTCTTACTTACTGTTATTCCCAGTGCAAAATCTGTTTGTTGTGTATCTAACAAAACCGCTAAAATAAAGAAACGGGAACGAATAACTTTATCGGCATTCTGAAAATGAAGGTATTCGCTCCTCTTCTTTATAAAACGCATTCAATTAGACAGTGAGACTTTTTCTGCCCTTAGCCCTTCTTCTGCTTAAAACTTTACGACCGTTGGCAGTGCTCATTCTTTCACGGAATCCGTGCTTATTCTTTCTCTTTCTGTTGTGTGGCTGATATGTTCTTTTCATTTATATTCTCCTTAAAAATTATCCAGTTAACATCGGAATGTACAAAATCTATTGCAATCTTATAGTGTCAAGCAAAAAATAATAACCTTAACATTTACAATAAGTTAACACTTTATATTGACTGACCCAACTTCTTCGCATCCTCAACATGTTGAGCAGAATTTATTGCATCATCAGGATTAATCATATTTCCAATTTGAAGTGAGCCTATATTCTCCATTCTGAAGAACTTACTCATCCAGGAGTTCAAGTATTCCATCACTTCGGGATATGTCTCTTTTCCTGCTCCTGAAGTAATTACATTAATGAATCTCTTCCCCGGCAGGTCTCGTACCGTATAATCCTGTCTGCCAAAAGTATAGAATCTATCCACAAGAATCTTCATTGGACCGGTAATATGTCCGATATAGATAGGAGAACCAAAGATCAAGACATCCGCTTCGACAATTCGGGGATAAACATCATGCAATCCATCCTGGACTACGCAGTACTCAATCTTACCATTTTTACATGCTCGACATGCAAGGCAACCCTTAAGATTAAGGTCGTAAATGTTTATCAACTCCGTTTCATGTCCATTCTTAACAGCTTCTTCTAATATCACTTTTATCATGGAGGCTGTGTTTCCATTTACTCTGGGGCTTCCATTGAATGCCAATATTTTCATCTTAACTCCTTATGTTATGATTAATACAATCAGCAATACCATAAAGAATGCTGAAGTTAATAACGCAGTATCAATTGCCTTCCAGGGGACAGATACCAGATAGGTTCTTTGTTTATTTATACCTCTGCTTTCAAGACTAAGTCCTGCCTGCGAGGCATATCTACCTGCTCCAACCAGTAAAGGGAAGAGCATCCGGAAGGGATTTACTCTTTTCCCGAAACGCATCCGATTTAATAATCTGATTCGGACAAAATCATCTTTCAAGTGATAAAACGCGTTAAATGACGCTAACAGTGAAAATCCTATATTAGTGCTTAGCTTTAAATTCTGCATAAGCGAATAAACGAGTTTATCGTATTTAATGGAAAGCACATAAGACAGTGAGATTACAGACATACAAAAACTTCTCAAGGTTAAATGGATGGCGTTGTCCCAACCCTTTGTATATAAAGTCAAATATCTGTTTTCCCAAATAATCGGTGATTCCTTCATTCCTTCTGTATTGATCAAAGCAGAGATAAAAACAGAGATTGCCGGTATGAGCAGGAACAATAATAGTTTATAGAATAGCTTCTGATTGGGTACTCTGTGGAACAAGAGAAACAGCTGTGAGAGAATTAACATCATGAGATAAAGTCTTATTGATGTTCCGGCAAATATAGGGATAATAAAGATAAATGCCATTAGCAATACAGCAAGTTCGTTGAATTCAAGTTTCATTCTACTATAAGTCATATTGAAAAGCTACATATACGATTCAAGTTCTTTCAGCTTGTTGATAAACAGATTTGCATGCTTGCATACTGCACATACTTTAGATGCATCTACACATGCTAAAGCTCGAAATGAATGCTTCCCCTTAATATATTTCTTGGAGGGAGTATCTTTGAAAGCCTTATCCAGAAGCGAATAAGCATCTTCTTTGGATACTGTTTCTATATCCTTCACCTTTGAAAACACTTCGCTATTAAAACCAGCACCAAAGCTTTCCTGCAATGATTTCGGATCGGCAATTAGCCATGTCTCCATTGTTACTACCATCAGATGTACCAGACAAGAGTCAACATCGTTTGGGAAATTCCAACTATCTCTTTTCTTAAGATACTCTACAGAGTTATCATCTTTAGTGAATGTTTCTTCGCTATCAACAAGAAGCAATGCCACATCGTTATCGCTTAATGTTCTTACAGCACAGCAGAAATCATCGAAAGCTTCATTCCTTGAACCTGATGCAACAACTCTCGGTTTTTTATTTAAACCAGCACTTATAAAGAAATTTTGGAAAGCCTTCCTTAAATCTGTTCTCAGACTATTACTTTCACCTCCACCCTCAATATAGACCTTTACCATCGATTCCCTCCTATTTCACCCTTACGCCAAAGTTGTCCGAGAGAATAGTTTTCAATCCATTTTGCAATCTGCTCCGGTTTTTCCTGATGTATTTTTGTTTCACCGTTTTCTTTATCAACAATGAAAACGCTTTCCGAATGACCACTTAAGGCATCAATGAAAATATCTGAATGAGTTGTTATAAACAGTTGTGTTCTTTCAGAGGCTTCGATAACAAGCTGTGCAATCTGTCCAATCATATCAGGATGTAATCCAAGTTCCGGTTCTTCAATACAAACTACTTTGGGAGGTTTCGGATGGCATAGAATAGCTAACAGGTTTAAATATCTTAATGTTCCGTCTGATAATCGATTTGCCGGTACCGGTGATAAAAGTCCTTTTTCTTTTAAGCACACCTGTATTGTTCCGGCATGTATCTTTACAGAATAATCCTCATAATCTTCAAAAAGCTTTTTCATGCATTCCTGAATTTTTGCTCTTCCCCTGATCTGGTGCTCTATATCATTAAGAACTAAACCGATGTTTTCTCCTGTTTCTAATAAAAAATCCTCTGGAAGGTCAGTTTTTTGGGGCTTCCTTAATAGGGAGCTATTTCCGAAGCTCCATTCTTTATAGATTTTTATATCGTTGTAAATGCTGTTTAAATAACTCAATTCTGGGTAAAAAGCAGGATCTTTTCTCTGACTCAGGATTGATTGCCGGATATCCAGTCCTTCATCTTTATTGAAGAATCGGAGTTTTCTTTTTTTTGTCCACATTTGTTCTCTTATACTATTATCATCGTCATCTCGCTCAAAACTGCTAAGAACGGGATTACCATTGTTGAATCTGTAGAAATACTGAACATCATCAAAACTCGATGTTGTTTTTTCAGTATTCTCAATTATTTCATCTGTAATCTCATAACTTAGACCTGATGACCCAAAAGTCAACTTATGATGAATGGGGATTAAAGAAGTATAGTCTCTATGCAAAGGGCTAAGCGTTACATCAATTAACGCCATATTATCCTTAGAACCCCTCCACAAAACATCGCCTATCCCTCCGCTGGTTCTAATATATGTAGCGAAATCTGATGGTAATGACCGGAGCAGGTTAATAATCTCAATTAAGTTTGATTTTCCACTTCCATTAGTTCCAATGAATACATTCAAAGGGTGGAGTTCAAGATCGACTCCTTCATTACCAAATGAAAGAATGTTTTTTGCAACAATTCTTTTCAGGTATTGTTCCATAACAGCCTCCTATGTCATGTTTTATTTAAATTGAGATTGTCCTCTCAGAAGTCAGTATCGAGGCAATGTCATACATATTGGATACCTTACCTACTCTGAGTTTTTCAGCGATACCGAAGAAATTCAGGCAGGTACCGCAAACCAGCATTTCAATACCTTTCTCTTCCAGTTTCAGCAGATTGGGCAGGGTTTCTGCTCCCTCTACACACAGCTTAACGCCAGAATTCATAAAGATAAGCATTGAAGGGGTCTTCTCAACTTCATTCAGTGAGTAGATGAAAGCCTTCATAAGGTTTCCGCCTAATTCATCATCACCTTCTCCGACTTTATCCTTACTGATGAATACTGTCTTCCCTTTTGCGGGAACAACTTCACATGTATAATCCTCAGGATCAAGTTCGCTTGATACATTTTCACCCGATTTAATAATTCTAATCTGGAACTTGGAGCCTATCTCCTCAACTTCCTTAATCTGATGTCCCTGTTTTAGGGCAAACCTGCTCACATTCTCTTTGGCAGCGGGATTATCCACAATCACAGTTAAATCTGAAACCTCTGTTTCAAGGGCATCTTTTGTCATTAAAACCGGCTTTGGACAGGCTTGACCTGAAGCATCAATTGTTTTCTTCATAGGAAATCTTTCCCTCCTTCTCAGTTCTATTATAGATATGGCTGAAAATCAGCTCATTAGTGTACATATATTCTCTGACTATCTGATCAGTAGTGTCGTGTATCAATAGAGAGAATCCGCATTCTTTGCTTATCTCTCTCGGAGTGGGGATAAGCTCTGCCTGCAACTTATCTTTAAGAACAGCTTTTTTGGCTTTCATTGCCTGATGAGTAGATTTAAAGGTTACGACTATCTGCATCATTTTACGAATAAATTCTTGATTTTACTGTTACACTGCCCGACAAAGAAGGCATGAACATTTTTCTCTTTCAATTCTTTCAGAAGGCTGTCTGCTTCTGAAGCCAGAACAGCAAACAACAATCCTCCGGATGTCTGAGGATCAAATATAACATCCAGCTTTTCCGGTTCTACTTCTTCGTAATTGGCTATATATTCCTTTCTATATTCTTTATTCCTGAATGTTCCAGCAGGTGTCATTCCCATCGAAACCATCTCTTCGACTTCCGGGAGAAGTTCCAGAGAGTCATACCATAACTCAATCCCGACACCACCTTCAGTCAGCATCTCGCAAAGATGTCCACCCAGTCCGAATCCTGTAACATCCGTACAAGCAGAAACATCATAGCTATCGCTGATTTCGGCAGCATACTTATTCAGTTGCAACATATACTTTTCAGCGGTCTCTATGCTTTCCGGTTTCACCATCCCGCCTTTCATCGCCGTATTCAGTACACCATTCCCGAGTGGTTTTGTCAGAATCAACTTATCACCATCCCTCAAGGAGTTATTCAATCTTACTTTCTTCGGATGTATAATCCCTGTAACGGCAAGACCATATTTCACTTCCGTATCCGTAATACTATGTCCGCCAACCAGTGATGTTCCCGCCTCAATCAACTTGGATAAACCTCCCGCATTAATCTCTCTAAGTATGTTTATATCCAAAGTTTTGTCAGGGAAACAGACAATACTCATGGCTGTCAGGGGTTTACCACCCATGGCATAGATGTCGGAAAGAGCATTCGCCGCTGCAATCTGACCGAATTTAAACGGATCATCCACAATGGGAGGAAAGAAATCCACTGTTTGAACTAATGCGATCTCATCAGTCAGTTTATAAATCCCCGCATCATCGGAGTTTTTATAATCAACAATCAAATTCTCATTGAACGGTTGCACCAAACCGCAAAGAGCTTTACTCAGGACCCCCGGTCCCAGCTTTGCTCCTCACCCTGATGCTGTTGTATGTTGTGTAAGGTATATCTTTTCCAAAACCTATCCTTTCTTATTCAATCTCATAAAATACTGCTCTATTATCTTAATTGTCCTGTCCAGCTCATCTTGAGTTGTGAAATGACCGGGACTTATTCTTATGGTTCCGCCGTTATCGAATGTGTTCAGGAACTTATGTGTTGCCGGAGCACAATGCAGTCCCATTCTTACGGCAATATCGTTTTTATCAAGATATTCCGTCAAATCGGTAATTGTACCGACTTTTGTTGCCAGCGAAATCACGCCGGCATTTCTCTCCGGTGACGCTGTTAAAACCTGTAACTCATCTATCTTGAAGAGTTTCTGCAATAAATACTCCATCTTCTGATGTTTCTCCAGATGCATAGATTCAACTGTTTCTTTTAAAATATACTGAAGAGCTGCATTTAAACCGGAAATACCATGCAAATTATGGGTACCGCTCTCAAGTTTGTCGGGGTAGAATTCGGGAAGATACTCCTCATCGGATACGCTTCCTGTCCCCCCAAACAGAATTGGTTTGGGGTCAATTTTGTCGGAAACATACATTCCACCCGTTCCGGCAGGACCCATAAGCCCTTTATGTCCCGGAAAACAGAAGATGTCAATATTGCCATCAGATAAATCCACAGGCAGATTACCAATCGTCTGAGCACCATCAATAATAACCGTACAACCGGCTTCCTTTGCTTGTTTTGAAATCTCATTTATGGAGATAACATTTCCAAACACATTAGAAGCTGAAGTAGTTACTAAGAGATTCGGTTTATGTGCCAGAGTTGTTTCAACACTCTTTTTATCGAAATCGTACTCATTGTTCAATTCAAATTTTATGATTTCAATTAACCCCTGTTGCTCTAAATATCTCAATGGTCTCATCACCGCATTATGCTCTACGGGGGAGGTCATTACCTTCATTCCCGGTTTTACAAGACCGAAGATTGCCATATTGATTGCTGTAGTGGCATTGGATGTAAAAATGATTCTCTCTTCATGCTTTACTCTCAAAAACTCTGCAAGCATCTCCCTTGTCTCAACCAGCATAATGGTAGAGCGAATTGAAGCATGATGTGAAGAGCGATTGGCATTCCCCATTGGCTGGAGAAATGTTTCTGCCACTGCTTCCGCCACACCCGGTGCCTTTGGAAATGAGGTAGCCGCATTATCGAGATAAATCATTGTTTTAATTCCTTGGATTTTGTTGTTACATTCAATTCACAATTACAACTATTTGTCAAACATTGTCTTTTCTTTATCCCTTTTCCAGGTTTTAAGTTCTGCAAAATTTTCCTATTTTCATGATTTTCTTCCCTGTGGAAAGTGAAAAATTCAAAGACATTTCACAACCTTCAATCTGCTTCAGTTTTCTATTCATCAAAGTGCAGAATTCCTACTGCTCTTCCACTGTTCCCCCACTGTCCACCCACTGCCACAGTGGGTGGGCAGTGAGAGAGCAGTGAGTAAACAGTGACGAGACTTGAGATTGATGAACGGAATTGTAAAGGAGCAAAGATAAACACTAAAGAGACGAAACTATGCATTATTTCCACTGCTGATAAAGATATGAAACGAATCAAGTCATTTCTTGGGATGATTCTTAATAAGGCCAGATACTCCCCAAAAAACCATAAATCACGGCAAATCCCACTGTGAAGGAAAAATATCCCAAGTTTTACAGAAACGCATGAAATGGAGCTAAGTTATTGCAATTTCCACTGTGTATCTCTACAAATATTGCAACATTTCGAATAATCATGGGAATTGGTAATGTATATCCACTTGGAAGTTAAGAAACTTGACAAATTCTAAGACTTTTCATATT
>JAFGVF010000035.1 GCA_016938155.1 Candidatus Cloacimonadota bacterium | reverse complement strand
TGTATATACAACAGTGAATGTCCAGCATCTGGAGAGCCGCAGGGACACGATTGCCCAGATAACAGGTATCACTGTAAATGAAACATTTCCGGATGAGATCTTTGAAATGGCAGATGAAGTGGAACTGATAGATATCACTCCATCCTCTTTACTTGATCGATTGGCAGAAGGTAAAGTATATTCGCCGCAACAATCGAAAGAGGCTGTTCATAACTTTTTCAGAAAAGGAAATATCACTGCTTTGCGGGAAATAGCACTTCGTCTTGTCGCAGATAGAGTCGATAAGCAGCTGAAGACCTATATGCAGGAAAAACGCATACCGGGGCCATGGAAGAGCGGTTCGCATCTCTTGGTGTTGGTTGGACCGAGCAAATCGTCAGCTAAACTGATACGTTACGCAAAGAGTCTTACATATACAATGAATGCAAAGTTGGTTGCTTTACACGTAGAAAATACGCAAGTGCTTGACGAAGCGCAAAGAGATCAGCTGGCAAAGAATATTGACCTTGCCCGACAGTTTGGGGCTGAAATAATTATCACTTCAGGTAATGACTTGGTTTCAACGACACTGGAAGTTGCCCGCAAAGAAAATGTCACGCACATTATCATTGGGAAATCGGGCAAAAAGAACTTCTTCTCGTCTATATTCAGCCGGGAAGACTTTGTATCTCGTCTGTTAAAAGATAGCGGTGAGATCGATGTGTCTGTCATTGAACCCGGCTTTGAGGCGAGGCAGTACCGTCGCAAGCTTATATCGCATGCAGACTTCACTTCCTCATATAAAGAGTATTTGAGGGTTATCTTTATCGTATTTGCAATAATACTACTCTGTGTTCCCCTTTCTGTTCAGATTGGTTATCTCTCAATCTCTTTTATCTTGTTATTCGAATTGCTGATATTATCTATTTTCTTTCGATTAGGGCCTGTCTTACTTGCATCTACGTTGAATGCAGTTCTCTGGAATCTGTTTTTTATTCCTCCTGCATTCACGTTAAGAATATTCAAAACGGAAGATTTTCTTGCTTTCAGCATGTTTTTCATTATTGCTTTAGTCACCGGATCACTCACCTCCCGATTGCGCAAACAGGAAAGACTTACACGTAAGCGCGCGGAGAAAACCAATGCATTGTTTCATCTTACCAGTCAGCTGGCCAATGCTGAAAACGTGAAAAGAATTTTAGAGGTTGGGAGAGAAGATATCAAAAAATACTTTGATATAGATGCTTTTTTTCTTTTGCAGGATGGAAATGGGAAACTCAAGAATAAACTCTGGAATGGTAATCAGGGCAGTTTCAATGAGTCAGTTTACAGCATTGCTCAATGGACCTTCAAGTATTCGAAGAAAGCAGGAAGATTTACCGATACGCTTTTATCAAGTAATTATACTTTCTATCCGTTAAAAGGAGCAAGGATTAGGCCGGGTGTGGTAATCACAAAACAAACGAAGAGTTTTAATGGAGAAACAGAATTGTTTTGGGATATGTTTCTCATTCAGATTTCGAATGCACTCGAACATCACTTTTTGGCTCAACTGGCCAAGAAAGCAGACTTTCTGGATGAATCGGATAAGTTGTACAAGACGCTTTTTAATTCGATCTCACATGAGCTGAGAATACCTGTAGCCACTATTATGGGCGCATCAGATACTCTTTTAACCCATTCATATCCGGATGATGTACGAAAAGAACTTTATGAGGAGATACTCACGGCATCCAGGCGACAGAACCGTCTGATAGAGAATTTACTCAATATTTCCCGATTAGAAACAGGTAAGATTGCTCCACGAATAGATTGGTGCGATATAAGTGACGTGTTTAACAGTGTTATTACTAACCTGAAAGATGATTTGAAACCATTCAAACTCGATGTGGTGGTGCCCTCTTCCATGCCATTAGTGAAAATAGACTTTGGACTAATGGAACAGGTTTTGTACAATCTTGTTGCAAACTCATGCAAATACAGTTATCCCAATACGAAGATACGATTGAAAGCCTTTTATGACAATGGAAATCTGATTGTGCAGGAGATGGACAGAGGCCCCGGATTTGCTCCCGATCTGCTGCCTTCTGTTTTTAATAAGTTTCACCGATTAGGAAATCAGATGACAGGAGGATTGGGATTAGGACTATCCATCGCCAAAGGATTTGTAGTTGCTCTCAAAGGAACCATAACCGTGGAGAACCGTCAAAATGGTGGTTCCAGGTTTACCATAAAAATTCCTACCGAGATATCTTATGCAAATAATATAATGACCGAAGAACAATAAATGCCATGGACACAATATTGATTGTTGATGATGAACTACAGATCCTTCGCTTGCTTAATATAACGCTTTCGGCCAGCGGATATAAAATTATTGAAGCAGCGACAGGTAAGGATGCTTCTTTTATGGCGGCATCGCATCATCCGGCATTAATTGTGCTCGATTTAGGTTTGCCCGATATGGATGGAATGGAAGTTTTAAAGAGTCTCAGAGAGTGGTTTTTTAAGCCGATTATAATCTTGTCTGCCCGTAACACCGAAGAGGATATTATTCATGCGCTTGATATTGGAGCAAATGATTATTTATCCAAACCATTCCGGACGGGTGAGTTATTGGCTCGCATAAGGGCATCCTTGCGATTGAACCAAAGTTCAGGCGATATTCCAGTTATTAAGATTGGTGATATCTCTATTGATATGGTCAGTCATAGTGTGAAAAAGAAAGAGGAACTATTGAAATTCACCTCTACTGAATTCTCCTTGTTGAGTCTCTTAGCAAAAAATCAGGGTTGTGTGCTTACACACCAATATATTTTGAAAGAGATCTGGGGATACGGTTATCAGGAACAGACACAGTATCTGCGTGTATTTGTGGCTCAGCTACGGAAGAAAATAGAGGACGATCCTTCCAAGCCCATGCTCTTGCTTACTGAATCGGGTATTGGATATCGTTTCGGTACCTGAAAGGCTTATTTGGACTATTACTTTGAGGAGATTCTGATTAGCAATTATATTCACTGAATTTGCGTGTTGAAATCGCTAATCTGTTGTGAAAAAGGATTTGAATAGGAAAAGTATCTTAATAATTCGACAATCCATATTACAGAAGTGCATTATTTTTATACCTTTGGGCTTCTTCTCAGAATAGTAAATGAAATACCTTATATGAACAAACAAATTAAGTGGGGCGCTATCATCCTTATTGTAGTGCTGATTGTTGGAATGATCTTTTATCCCAATCTGAAAAAGAAAGCTCCGG
>JAFGVF010000380.1 GCA_016938155.1 Candidatus Cloacimonadota bacterium | reverse complement strand
CGCTCCATTATCCATGACCCACCGGTAATAATCTTTGATGAACCGACTGCTGGTTTGGATATATTGACTGCCCGTAACATTGTCGCTTTTATGAGACGCTCCCGTCAGGAAGGGAAGTGTGTGCTGTTTTCCACCCACATAATGAGAGAAGCAGAGAGGCTTGCCGACCGGATTGTCATGATTCATAAGGGTAAGAAACTCGCTGAAGGCAATCTCGAGGAGTTGCAGGACATCAGTTCCTGTTCCGATTTGGATGATGTATTCATCTATTTTGTGAATCAGGTAGAGGAAGAGGAGATAGCCCAGCATGAATTTTAAGAAAGTAGGCAAAATTTTCCGTAAGGAGATTCTTGAGGTTTTCCGCGATAAACGGACAATGTTTACAGTTATTCTCCTTCCTATGATTCTGTATCCCATTATCTTTATCGGTGTAAGTACCGTTATGATGAGGCAGACGGTTAAGATTCAAAAACAGGGTGCAGATATAAATCTGGTATATAATGTTCAACCTGAGAATCAGGAGAGCATCAATTTACTTATCCAAGCAATTCAGGAAGATGGAACTCTCCGTGTATCAACTATGCCAGCTGATTATGTATTCCCCGAAGATGCAAAGCCTGATATTACAATCACGGTTCGAGATAGCCTTACTGCGTCTAATACCTGGGTATTCTTAACGGATGTACTCTATGATAACACGCAAGACAGTAGTGAGATGGCACAAAACAAGGTAAGTAAGATTGTAGGAGAAGTGGAGAAGAAGGTTACTACTCAGAGACTTGCTAAGATTGGTGTCGGGGATGAATATCTAAACCTGTTCAGATATAAGGCAATCAGTATTGCCTCAGACACACAGAACTATGGTAAATTATTGGGTACTTATTTACCCTATCTCCTGATGATGCTTATTGTGACCGGGGGAGCTGTTGTTGCCACTGACCTGATAGCGGGGGAGAAGGAGCGTAAAACACTCGAAACACTACTTATCAGTGCCGCTAAACGAAACGAGATTGTGCTGGGTAAATACCTGACGATTATTACGATGTCGGGGATAAATGTGGTGGTAAACCTGTTCAGTATCTCTGTTTCCATGAAGTATATGCTCTCTTCAGCCGGAATGAATGGGTCAAATATGAATATCCCGATCATGAGCTTTGTTTATATCCTGTTTGCACTGTTACCATTGATAACGCTTTTCTCCGCACTTTTACTGTCCATCTCAACATTCGCCAGGAATATTAAAGAGGCTAAGAGTTATGAGTCACCGCTCATGATGCTTGCGATGTTTGGCGGAATGGTAAGTATGTTCCCGGGGATTGAGCTGAATGCTGGTCTTGCCATGATACCGGTAGTGAATGTCTCTCTACTGATGAAAGAGATTCTGATGGGTAATTTCATCTTACCCCATTTTCTCATGACGGTCGGGTCAATTCTGGTTTTGGATGTCATAGCTATCCTCGTAACAGTTAAACTCTTTAACTCCGAGAGCATTCTCTTTCGTACAGAAGAGGAGACCAATCTGAAGAGTATCAAGAAGGACTCGAAGAACTTCTTCAATCCCTTCTTTGGAATTATCTATTTTACACTTGCTTTGCTGGCTTTCTATTACATCGGTTTTGCCATGCAGCAAAAGGATTTGGTCGATGGGCTGTTGAAAACCCAGATTCTGATTATTCTTCTACCGCCTTTCCTAATTGTAAGGTTTCTGAAAATGCCACTTAAGGTTGTTTTTAGGCAGAATAATACAAAGCCGATAAACTTTGCCCTTGTAATACTTGGGGCAATACCACTGGCTATTGCAGCGTCATCGCTGTCTCAGGTGATAAACTTTTTTTATCCTATTCCGGCAGAATACCTGGAAAAGCTGACAGGGATAATCAAGATGGATGAGTTTAGCTTAGGGAAGGCTTTGATGATTATTGCCGTTCTTCCCGGGTTTTGTGAAGAGATGATGTTCCGTGGGTTCATGTATCGTTTCTTTGAGAATGGTAAGAAGTGGTTTCCGATAGTGGCTTCAGCTATGTTGTTTGCTATCTATCATCTGGATATGTTCCGATTACTTCCTGCATTTCTACTGGGATTATACCTCGGATTCCTATTACAGAGAACAAATAGTATCTATATAACCATATTGGCACATTCACTTAATAACGGGATTGCCGTACTCCTCAGCCGATTCCAGGAAGTGCCTTGGATGCAGGTCTTTATCTCGGATAATGGTGAGATAAACCTTATCTTTATTCTGATTTCCTTCGTTTTGGTTGGAATTGTCATCTGGTTGATTAAGAACCTAAACCCGCTTCCAAAGGTCTTGGATACGGGGATACATTGATTTATAAAAGTCGGTGCAAACCGCCTTTTATCTTGGGGGAACAGGAACCAACATGGGCAGACAGAGACAAATTGATAATATGGGTTTCTGTTAATTGTGTTGGAAAGTTTTTTATTGACCCCGGAGGGGTTACCCAATAATAGCCATGGGTTTCAACCCATGGTAAAGAAGAGAAAAGAATCAACCCTGAAGGGGTTGCCCAAGAGGTATCTATGTCAACATATACGCAAATTTTATACCACATTGTGTTTAGCACAAAAGACAGGCGACGGACTCTTGAAATTGCCAAGCGTGAACAGATTCTCCATTATGCGTGGGGTGTTTTGAAAAACCATAATACCTTTGTATATCAAATTAATATTGTGGAAGACCATATGCACATTTTGTGTTCACTACATCCATCCAATACCTTATCTGATCTAGTAAAACTCCTCAAAACAGCCTTAGGTAACTGGATGAAAGAGAATCATATATCCAAATCGTTTTCAGGATGGCAACAGG
>JAFGVF010000379.1 GCA_016938155.1 Candidatus Cloacimonadota bacterium | reverse complement strand
GCACTTTCAGCAGTGCTTTACCAAGATTTATCGAGTCCGTATCCCCTTCGTTCATCATTTGTCTGATTTCTGCCAGAATACCTGACACCATCTGACCTTGAATATGTACAAGTTTTGCAATATGAGGTTTCACTTCGAGGAAGAAATTCTTATCCTGAGCCACAGTACCGCTTATAATAAGAGGAGTTCTTGCTTCATCAATCAGGATGCTGTCCACCTCATCCACAATCGCATAATAGAAATCTCTTTGAACTAACTGTTGCGGACTGACAGCCATGTTATCTCTCAGATAGTCAAATCCGAATTCACTGTTCATCCCGTAGGTAACATCTTTAGAATAAGCCTTTTTTCTTTGTTCAAAATCGAGTCCGGTTGTTATGCAACCGACTTCCATTCCATGAAAATTGAAAATGGGAGACATCCATTCGGAGTCTCTTAAAGCCAGGTAATCATTCACGGTTACCAGATGCACTCCCCGTCCCGTCAAAGCATTTAAAAACAGGGGCAAAGTAGCTACCAATGTTTTCCCTTCACCTGTTGCCATCTCAGTGATTATACCCATATGCAATGCAATTCCGCCTACGAGCTGAACATCAAACGGAACCATATCCCAGGTGACTTCATTACCACGCACTTGAAAAGTCTGCCCTAATAGCCGTCTGCAAGTATCTTTAATTATTGCATAAACCTCAACTAAATGGAAATCCAATATCTCCTGATTCATCTTTTTGAGGTTTTTCTTCTGTGCATCAAGCTGGTTTCTAAGCGATTCCTTCTTCGATTCGTTGGCTTCCGTCTGGAAGATGTTCATCGTCTCATTATACTCTTCCTCTAATGGCTGAATCACTGAAAGAATCTCTTGTTTTATTTCTTGAATTCTTGTTCTCAGTTCTTCATCTGATTTGGAGGATAAAGTCTCGAAAACCTCATTTATTTTATCTCTTAATGGGTAAAAGTCTCTCAACTCACGGCTTTGACGATCTCCCATCAATTTTTGAAGTAGCTTATTCAACATAATAATTCCTTATAATGGATTTGATTTTCAAGTACTTTCAAAGACCCCTTGTTGTCAAATAATTTCGATTTACAACTCTCCTATCATTATATGATACAATTTTATTTTCTCTATTCAATATCGGAGTTGTTTGTTTTTTTGAATGCATTTAAGAGGAGTTAGCGGGACAAACATCTCCCCCTAAATCCCTTGAGCTTTCTACAGCCTATTTTTTACTTGACCGGCTATCCTTTTAAATAACCTGTTTGCAGGTCCGATATAATATCCACCCCCGACAGGTAAGTTTCTTCGACAGTAGATATAAGCTTCTTTACCTTTGGGGTTAACATCAATCACATACATATTCCCCCAATTCAGAATAGACGGCAAATCCTTAAAAATAAGCAGATTATCTATCTGCTTAAAATTGATGATTTTCCTCTTACTTACGAGGATCATCAACTTATCATATATCTGCTCTTTAGAGCTAATTACAAGCTCTTTTCTAATCCAACTCCCACGCTTTTGATAAGGTATTCTACCATAATAAGCAAACAAGCTAACGGGTAGTAGTACTATTCCAATACCGATAAGCATACTAATAAGAAGGTTGTAATCCATAATTCTTCCTACCTTCCCCACATTCTTGCTATTTCTAAAATATCAAGATTTACCATGAAATCATACATCTCTTGATATTTTGTTAATTCTCCACCCGGGAACTTCGCCCAGTTAGCCTCAGCAATAATCAAGTTCTTCACATTCAATCTAATCCCGCATCCTTTCGAGCTACCTGTTACATGCCCGTCTTTATCAGAATAATGCCCAATTCGGTAGTAAAGGAAGTCAGCAAATCCGATTTCCATCCCGTATGCATTTGTCACTGAATCTCCTATCAAATCATGTTCCAGTCCAATTGTTCCCATTGCTGAAAAGATATGAGGAAAGAAATCAGCATAGTCCGATATGTTGCCATATCCGGCATTGGGTAAAGCAAAATATAGCCCTAACCCATTCCGTAAAACCTTTGGAAGCGGGTCTTTTTGGTCGTCATTTCCATAACTTATCTCGTTATCAAAAATATTAGTCTCGCTCATTCCATAACTTGCTTCCAATTCTACGGATTGATAAGCCAAATACTCATGCATTTTATACTTGAAAATCATCCCGAAATCTACAGAATTGCTCTCACCAGAACCTTTACTATCTATGCTACCTGACCCTACTGGAGCAATGTCACTTAATATAGATGTATATGTTAAACCTAAACTCTCATTACCAAGCCCCAGCTTGGTAATGTAAGCTCTCGTAACCAAACCCCAGCTTGGTAACGACAGACATTAATCCATTCAAAGGTCTGAAGATCATTAGGAGTGTCTCCTATAGCTTCTATCATTCATCATTCATCATTTAGCATTTATCATTCAGCATTTCCCATGTCGCATAGCCCCGAACTCGCAAGCTCGTATTGGTGCGAGCTCAGAGTTGCAGTTAGCATTTATAATTTGTAATTCGTAATTAAAAAAGCCCCCCTTTCACATGAAAGGAAGGGCTTTTATGCCTTTCTCAGCTATTCGCTATAGGCTATTAGCTTTTAACTGCACCTTCGGTGCCAGCTACTACGCTCCATTGTAAGTATGCGTAAGGTCATCATACTTGTTGACTTTCGGCAGAAAGCCGTAGTCGATTGCTTCTTTGACGGTTTGGATGG
>JAFGVF010000378.1 GCA_016938155.1 Candidatus Cloacimonadota bacterium | reverse complement strand
TTCAATGTTGAATTTCTTCATGAACTTCTGATTAAGCTTGAAGTGAACATTTCCGTTTTTATACGCCCTGATCGATGCAAAAAGCTCTCCTGATGTGAGTTTGAAATCTTGTGCTTCTCCCGCTTCCCAAGTTCTATTAAAAGAATTTTCTGTAATTGAGAACCCAAGATTTGCCGCAATCGTGAATATATCCCCAATCAGATCATGAGCGGACCGATTGAGACCATTCGGATAATCATAACTGCGCCAATTCTCTACCTGAATCGCATTATATCGATGTACAACAATTCTGTAATCAAGAGTGTATTTATCAAATCCTTCTGGTCGTCTTGAGTATCGCCATTCATCCTTCAAGAATCTGTGATTTGACTTGTAGGGAATAACATTTTCTTTTTGTGTCAGCAGGTAATACACGTCTTTCAACTGTTCATCAAAGTAGTGATTTGCATTCTTCAAAACCCAAATAACAACAGCAAAGGCATTGTCCGCTGTGAAATCAACTACAGTATGTTGAGTAAGTTTTTTCATCATTCTTTCACGACTCTGAGATGTCAGTCTGTTTGTTATAGAGTTCAGATTATCAAAAAGCTCTTTCCAGTACGCATTCTTTAATCCTTCGATTTTTTTCTGAAGACCTTTCTTCAAGCTGCCTACATTGACCCCGAGTTCTTTCAGCACTCCCGCATCAAGCTGCTCAACAGCTCGGTAATTATTGAGAAGATTCTCCATATCTTTCTGATAAAATTTCTCAAGTTCATGTATAAGATTCTCTTTTGTGATAATGGCCTTTAACTGCTCTCTTTTGCTCCTCTCTTGTTCATGATCTGATATTTCATTGTTGCTTGTTTCAAAATGAAAAGTCTCATCAAACCATTCTTCAAAGGGATCTGTATAAGACCCTCGCCTATACGTACACTCTCCGACTCTGATGAATACAAGATCAACTTTCGCTCGGGCTTGCCGATCTTCTGAATTTAGAAAATCGAATGACCCGATCACTTTAAACTCGCCATGCCTCCGTGATATTGCTTCTTTCAAAACCTTCTCATTCTTCCATCGTTCCGGAATTACGAGGTATATGAACGAACAGTTTGATTGTAAGATAATCTTTTCGCACCAAGGTAAATACTCGCTATAGGGCGGATTACTGAATATGATATCTACTTTCTTATCGATTAGAGTTTGTTCACGAAAATCAGTTCCGATAATACAGATATCTTTATCCAACGATTCAATAAGGACTCGGGACTTCTCAATACCATATCTTTGCCCAATTTTAGTACGATATTCACCCCCGTTCTCAGAATCCATTTGTTTAAGTGACATTAACACCTTTCCATTACCACAGCCGATGTCGAGGATACTTGCCTCTGATCCATGACATGCAACACTCGATAAGTGTCTATACAGGGCCCTGATTATTTCATTTGTAGTGGGATAGAATTCATAATCTTCCCCTTCGATTTTCAGTCTTTCGACCAACGCTGCATTTGACATTTGTTTTCTCCACTTATAAAAGATGTGGATATTATTACCACTATTTGTGGTAATGCACGTATTTTATACCGAAAAGGTATATTTTTTTATTACTTTATTTTATACACTTATGCTGCGCACCCTCTCCTATACATTTCCATTGCTTCTTCGCTAAAACTCACTTGGATTCCCATATCGATAATGAGACCTTGAATTTTATGAATATACTCTTGAAATTCATCTTTTGATAAAGTTGATGTGGACCGAATGTATCCGCAAATATCTTCTGTCATTTCTCCAGTTATTGAATCTGTTATGACTCTCAGTATTGGAATAATTCTTGACTTATGTTTTTCCGGAATTTCACTCCACGAAGAAATTGAGTAATTAAGATATAATTTCTTCATTTCGTAATGAGCACGAAGTACAACTTTTGAGTAACACTCATCAGCAATCGCAGGAAGCAGATGCCCCCAATAGAATTTAAATTGCCAGTGTTCTGCTTTATCTCGAATAGATTCAACTTTGATTTCAAAACTTTTGCTCTCGTTAACCTTCAGCAGTTCTTCAAATCTTGTGTTGAATTTTGAATCCCATACAGGACGCCCTTTGCTTACTGTAAATGTATCAGATAAAGATTTCACGCTGATTCCTTTTCAAACAAGGTAAATATGTTTTCTTCAATCATTTCCTATGCACTTTTATTTAATGGAACACCCATAACAATGGTTTCACTGAATAGTTCTTGTATGAGATCTCCAATTGACATGTTATGCTCTTTTCGATTGCTTTGATTCGGCTTCTGGCTTTGACCTCCCTTTTCAACATTGATCTTCTTTCCTGCACATATATCATCAAACTCACCAATGGTAATGGACTTGTTCTTTTGCTTATCTATCCCCATTCCAGCCCTTGCATAAGCATTATAAACCATCACATCATATTCTGCTAAGATACTTATTTCCAAAGTGGATATATCTGCTCCCGAAAGTATTTTGTCATTAATGCGCTTTACCATCTTGAATACATCATACGCATCCATATTTTTCTGATATACATATCCGATAGCCAGCTGATGTGGACTTGGTATACTGTTCCCCCTTTTTTTCTTTTCACTCATTCCAAGTTCTTTATTAGCTATTTCAAAGATGTCAGCCAGGGCCGGGAAGGTCTGAAATCTTCGTGTCTGGCTTAAGTACTTCGCAATTGCTTGTAATTGTATTTCTGTAGCTTCCGTTTCTGTCAGAAATTCTTTAATATCGTCTTCGTAATACTTATTCGGTTTATTAGGAAAACGCTCAGACAGATAACCAATGAAATCACCAATTCCATGAATACCTTCTATCTGCATAGTTTTAACCCCCTGTGTTTACGTAAAAGACAAATCTCTCTTTCGCTCAATTGCATTAACGAATCAAACTTATTCTCAATGAAATCATCTTCGAACTTCAAGTAATAGTCCAGAATCTCTTTGTCAGTTCTTTCGGTATTTTCTTCTTTCGTTGGTTTATTAACTTGTCTATTACGGCCGGCCCAAGTTATAATTTTCTGTTTCCAATTTCGAACAGGTTTACCTTCTCTATCCTTCCAATTTCCCTCGTTATAGTAATTATAGAATCGTATTGGATCAACATCATAGCCCTTTTCCTGAACATATAGAGAAACATCCTCAAGAGAGGGATGAGATACATCTTTTCGATTTCCTGTTATCTCTATCTCTTTCTCTATCTCTTTCTCTTTCTCTATCTCTTTCTCTATCTCTTTCTCTAATATTGTAGGGACAATTTGGGACTCAACGGGACATTGTCCCAGCTTCTTTATTTCTTCGATCCTCTTCCGATAATCTCGTTTTCGTATTCCTTCATCTGAAATCCTCCCTACCAGTTCCTGAATCAATTCATCAAAAATTAGATCACCATTCTCCATTATTTCTATCATTTGCATTTTGACGAATAGATTTAAAGCACCTTTAACTGTATCAATATCTGTATCCGTCAATGTCGATAGGACTTCTGGAGTATATGGAATTGATTCTTTATACCGAATAACTCCCGAATCAATTTTATCAATGACTTCAAGCATCAGCTTCTGCCAGAAAATAACGTATTCGGATCCCTTTTGCTGTTTCAATATTGTCTTAATTTCCAAAGAACTGAAAAAACTCTTTTGCAGTTTCAGCCAGTAATACACCTTTTTCTCAGCCATTTGCTTTTTATATCTCCTGATAATCGTCTGTCATCTGGTGAAATTCTTCAAGCCCACAATGAGGGCATTCCCCATAGATTTCTCCAAGCTCTGGAGAATCGGTTTCAAGAGTAAAAAAATCTCCACAGTTTCCACAGCATACTTCATATTCACTCATCGCTCACCCCTTTTCAGCCCATTCTATAAAATCACGGACTTTCATTCTAAATTCTTTCATTAACGTTTTATCTTCCGGCTCAAGTGCTCCGGCAATATTC
>JAFGVF010000377.1 GCA_016938155.1 Candidatus Cloacimonadota bacterium | reverse complement strand
GTGGAAAAGCAGTGGGAAAAATGCGGATTACTGATTTGTTCATAATGAAGGCTGTAAATGATGAATTGGAGACTAAGTATAAAGCCAACTATATTGTCGTAAAGATTCAATCGTTATCACTTAATATGGCTACCTGTGGAAAAACTGAATCGTTTTGTTAGTTGCTAATGCCGATAGACAGTAAATTATAACCGCAAATTGAAGACAGTTATCTGGAAAGAATAAAATAGCTTGACTCAGAGTCTTTCTTTTCGGAAGTTGATTTACTTATATAAATAAAAAGGAATATAGGATAAATGCAGGATGAATTAAAGTATTTAATCCAGTATGAAGCCTTTGTGCATTTATACTTTACGCTGACTGCGTTCTTCGGCAAGGTAATCAAATCCTGCCGTGCACAGATGCGTTATCGCTGGTTGATACTCCTCAGTGAGTTGAGTTTCAACCAAGTGATGAAGCAGTATATCTGCCAGATTCCTTTCCGCACAGCAGTTCTCAGATTATAGAGAAACCTCTTTCCCACGCAAACATTTTCCATAAGAATCAGAGCATTAATAAAATACACTACAGGAGAAGTAGATCATGAAAAACAGATCAGTAAAAGGAATTATGATTTTCCTATTTATACTTCTGTCCCTCTATTTTGTACTTCAGTTTATTCCCGGAATACCTTGGAGTTGGGCACAGAAGAAACTGAATCTCGGTCTGGATCTGAAGGGCGGTATGCAGCTGTTATTGGAAGTTGATTTCTCAGAAGTCAATATCAATAAAGCAGATAAAGAGAATGCCGTACAATCAGCGATTGAGATTATAAGAAATCGTATTGACCAGTTTGGTGTATCCGAACCGTCGATTCAACGCATTGGTGAAAATAGAATATTGGTGCAATTACCCGGTATTCAGGAATTTGAACGAGCCAAGAACCTTATCGGAAAGACAGCAAGACTCGAATTCAAGTTAGTAGCTGAGAAGGATGAATATGAGAAAGTGCTTAACGATATTGATAGCTACTTAAAAGCTAATATTGATAAGTACAGTTTTTTAAGTGAATTATCAACTGAACTTGCGGAAGAGAATTCCGATATTGCTTCACAGATTCTTAATAACGATGCAGATTCCACTGCAACAGAGAATAAGACTGAAACAGATTTACTTGATGATAATAATAAGATATTCTCAAACCTGATAAATAGTGGCGACAGGGGTTTCACAATAGCTTACGACTATGTGCCACTGTTCAAAAAGCTTATGGAAGATCCTGCTTTCAAGCGTTCTTTCCAGGCTAATTATCAGCTTGCTTTAGGAAAAGACGATAAAGAAGACCCAAAAGCAGACAGAGAGTTCTATATTCTTTACTCAAATCCAGAGATAACAGGTGATTACCTGGAAGATGCTTCCACAAGTACCGGGAAGAATATGAGTGATCCAAAGACATATAACAAACCAATAATAAATCTTGAATTTAATCGTAACGGAGCAAAGAAATTTGCCAATATAACCGGACAGAACCGTAACAGAATGCTTGCAATCGTTCTTGATGATGTAGTCTATATGGCACCTGTTATCAATGACAGAATTCCTGACGGCAAGGCAATAATAAGCGGAGTTTTCAACATGATGGAAGCTCATGATCTTGTTATAGTCCTGAAAGCAGGTAATCTCCCTGCTCCTGTTAATATTGTTGAAAGAAAAGATGTTGGTGCCACCCTTGGAACTGATAGTATAAATGCCGGAAAGCTTGCCGGTATTATCGGGTTAATCGTTGTAGCTCTATTCATGCTTGTATATTACAAAATAGGTGGCGTATTTGCTAACTTTGCACTTGTGATGAACATAGCCTTTACGATGTCAATACTAACACTCTTTGGAGCAACCTTGACTATGCCGGGTATTGCCGGGTTGATTCTAACAATCGGTATGGCAGTTGACGCCAATGTTCTTATCTTTGAAAGAATAAGAGAAGAGTTGGCTGCCGGAAAGACAGTGAGAAGTGCTGTCGATGCAGGTTTTGCAAGAGCTATTATCACTATCGCTGACTCTAATATCACTACTTTGATTGCAGCGATTGTATTGTATAATTTCGGAACGGGACCTATTCGTGGTTTTGCTGTTACTTTGGGTATCGGTATTGTCGGTTCCATGTTTACTGCAATTGTGTTTGTAAAAGCTCTTTTTGAGACTTTCATCACAAGCACTAACCGCGATAAGTTAAGTATTTAGGAGGAAACAGTGAATATTTTTACAAACACAAATTTCCAGATTATCCAGAAGAGAAAAGCAGCATATCTGATATCTGCAATCGTAATTCTTGCCGGTATAATCTCCATGGTGATAAATGGCGGACCTAAATACGGGATTGACTTCACAGGCGGAATTTCACTCGAATTGGATTTCTCTCCTGTTCAACAGGGAACAGAACCGGTTAAAATTGATGCTATCCGTGAAACCATGAAATCGATGGGACAAAGCAGTGCTGAAATTCAACGTCTTGGTAAATCGGACAGCAACATCTTCCTGATAAAAGCACAGACAACAGAGAAAGGTTCACAGATAGAAGAAATCATCGGTGCCTTTAAGAAGGAATTACCTCAATACACAAACAAACCCGAAAAGGAATTTGTTCGCTTACAACAGGAAATCGGACCTCGAGTTGGTGAAGAGCTGAAGTGGCAAGCTATCAAAGCAATCTTTGTATCACTTATCCTCATGATTATCTATATCTGGATTCGTTTCGAATTGACTTTCGGTGTTGCTGCTATTATCGCACTTTTCCATGATGTTCTGATAACACTCAGTATTTTCTCAATCCTTGGAAAAGAAATTTCAACAAGTATTATCGCTGCTTTACTCATGATTGTCGGTTACTCAATCAATGATACAATTGTTGTATTTGACCGTATCCGCGAAGATTTGAGAAAGCATCATAGAGATAGTTTTGCTACTGTTTTTAATACTTCTATAAATAAAACTCTCAGCAGAACAATTATTACATCCGGTACAACAATCATCACAGCCCTGTCCCTCTATATATTTGGTGGAACAGTAATCAGAGATTTCTCTTTTGCTATCCTGATTGGCGTTATAACCGGTACTTACTCATCTATCTTTATTGCCAGTCCTATCGTGGTAGATTGGTTCCATGCAACTAAGAAAGATCATCCAAGATTCAAAAAACTAACCGGTCACAAATAAGAATCGGTCTGTTTAGTAAATATAGAAAGCTGTCTGCGGACAGCTTTCTGCTTTTCAATCGGAGATAATTTATTTGACATTAATTATCTATGTTGTTGAAAGTAGAAAAATTTAGAAAGAAGATATATGGATACTCTAAAAAAGATATATAGAATTGCACTAAGATATTGGCAGTTTTTCGTTGCCAGTATTGTTTCGATGGTGTTATATACGGCGTTTAGTGGGATAAGCATCACAATGATTGTTCCTATCCTTGATTATGTGTTCGTAGATATCCCAAAAACCGTTCAATATCACACAACGGGAGAATTCCTCAGTGCTACAGGGAATATCCTTTCGAAATTCTTCGCCGAACACAATTTGTTTCATCTAAATAAGGAAGCTCTTTCGTCACTCGGAACCAGTTTTAAAGAATTGTGCATGCAATCAGATTCGATGATGCTCCTTTGGGTGATAAGTATTAGCTTTGTGCTGATCCTATTTCTGAAGAATGTGTTCTTTTTTCTTAATCGAGCATTTTCTCTAAAGCTTCGGGGACTTACAGTTTACGGAATCCGCAATATGCTTTTTCATAAATACCTCTTTCAGTCCATGGCTTTTTATAATGAGAATAAGACCGGAGATTCCCTTGTTCGAATGATTTCGGATATCCAGATAGTTAGTGATAAATTTATCGGTTCATTACTTTTAATCCTTCGTGATTTGATGCTTGTTGTAATGTATGCATTCATAGCTCTTGCTATTAACCCCAGACTTTTCCTGATAGTTCTCATTGTGATGCCCGGATTTGCTTGGTTAGTGGGATTTGTTGGAAAGAAGCTGAAGAAATATGCAAAAAAGCAGCAGGGACAGTATTCTGTGATGTTTTCCTTTATGGAAGAGATATTAAGTAACATGAAGATAGTAAAAGCATTTTCCCGTGAAGATTATGAGATGGAGAGATTTAACAAAGTTAATTTGAAATATAACGGGTTTTGGCTTAAATCTAATCTTTATACTACCTTGAATGTTCCAATTTCTGAGATTTTTAGTGCTCTTATTGGGGCTACACTTCTTATTATTGGCGGTGGTTTGGTTTTAAAGGTAAATAGTGGATTTACCCTAGGAAACTTCATGACCTTTCTTTTTGCAATCTTTTCAACTATGCACCCCCTAAAGGAGCTGACCAAGTCCTATTCAGAGATCAAAAAGGGATTTGTCTCACTGGAAAGGATTGGAGAGATTATCAACCAGAAATCAGAGATCGAAGAAGACCCAAATCCTATCCATGTAAATGACTTCCATGAAAGCATAGTGTTTGAAGACACTACTTTCTCATATAATGGTAAAGATGCTGTTTTGAAAGGCATAAATCTAACTATAAATAAAGGCGAAAAGGTTGCCCTTGTAGGGAATAGCGGTTCAGGTAAAACGACTTTGGTGAACCTACTTGCCAGACTTTATGATATTACTTCCGGTGATATTAAAATTGATGGGACCTCGATTCGTAGAATTGCAATAAGCGATTTAAGACAGCTCTATGGATTTGTTACTCAGGAATCTATACTCTTTAACGCATCAGTTATTGAGAATATTTCTTATGGCAGCCTCCATCAACTGCCTGATAAAACAATTATTGAAGCTGCAAGAATAGCATATGCGGATGAATTCATCGAAAAACTCCCTGAAAAGTACAATTCTTTAATCTCACCAAAAGCATCTAATCTTTCGGGAGGACAAAAGCAAAGGCTTTGTATTGCCAGAGCAATAGCCGGAAATCCACCCATTTTAATCTTCGATGAAGCTACAAGTGCTCTGGATACAGAATCAGAACAGAAAGTGCAACAAGCTATAGAAAATGCGACCGCAAACCGTACTGTCGTGATGATCGCTCATCGTCTATCAACCATTTTCTCTGCTGATAAGATTGTGGTTATGGACCAAGGGCAGATTGTTGGTATAGGCAGGCATGAAGAATTATT
>JAFGVF010000376.1 GCA_016938155.1 Candidatus Cloacimonadota bacterium | reverse complement strand
TAGGCTTTTGCCGGACGACTGCCAGGCAGGAACTGTAAGGTTTTAGGGGAGTAAACAAAAGTGTGGGTGTACAGCAGAGAGTGTAGTTAGAAAATTGATTTCAGATAAGTTTGAGATTGAAATGGCTGCATGATGATTGAACAGTCTCATAATTGACAAACATCAATTGAAATCTTTTTATTGACAGGCAATAACTTCACCAATAATCTCAACTTGGAGGTTGATATGACACAACAAAATGCCAGAGTTATTAACATAATTGCCAAGATAATGCAGGTAATTGTGTTCATCTATTCCCTTTTATGGTTTGCTTTCGCTCTGTTGTCCGGTTCAGAAGCTTATGGAGGAGGTTTTCATGCCTTAGTGAAGAATTCTCCTAATGCCATACCATGGCTTGTTTTATTGCTTATCAATGTTATCAGTTGGGGTTGGGAACGAACGGGAGGTATTTTATATCTAATCTTTGGTATCTTCTCATTCTTCTTTTTTCGGGCATGGAAATTTGATGGAGTTGTCTTTCTCTTAGTAACCCTACCTTTTATGATAATCGGTATTTTGTGTATCTTTTATTGGAGCTTTAAGACAGCTCATCCCAATTACTACGCAAGAGTTAATAAAGCATAGAAAAGGAGTATATGAGCGAGATAAGAATCGTAAGAGTTGACTCTAAGAACCTTAAAGAACACCCTCAGGTGATATGTTATATCAATCCTAAACATCCCTCATATCACTTGAAAACAGGTTGGTTGACTGAGCGTTTCAGGGAAGGATTGATTGTAAAGCTTGTTTATCCTGCTGACAGCAAAAAAGCTATAGGTTACATTGAATATATCCCGGGTAAATACAATTGGAGAGGCGTTACCGCTCCTGAGCAGATGTTTATTCATTGCATTTGGGTCAACAGCACCAAACACAGGAATCAGGGAATTGCCACCAGATTACTGGAAGAATGCCTCAAGGACACAAAAGAAGCTGGTCTAAAGGGAATAGCAGTTCTAACTTCAAATGATGCTTTCATGGCAAAGAGCAGTTTATTCTTAAAGAATGGATTTCGAATAGTTGATACTGCCAAACCTGATTTAGAGCTACTACTTTTACAGGAAACTGATGTATCTCTCCCGGTAATAAATGATTTTGAGGAATCACTCAAGCATTATCAAGGGTTAAATCTTCTCTACAGTATGCAGTGTCCCTGGGTTGCAAGGTTTGTTTCGGAAATTGAATTTATTACATCTGAACTGGGAGTAGATATGAAAATACATCGTTTTGATTCAGCCGAAGAAGCCCAAAAAGCACCTTCTCCATACGGTGTTTTCAATCTGATTAATAATGGGAAACTGCTTGCTGATCACTATATCTCCGAAACCCGATTCAAGAACATCCTGAAAAAAGAGAAGCTTATATAACTACCTATCCCCCACCACATTAATAGTTACAACCAAGTGATTGGATAGTTTATTTTCTCAGGCTATTCGGAGTCTGAATGAATATATAAGCAAGAAATTAAGAGCAATTCTTGACAGACAGACAATTCATAAGAGAATGTAATAATTCAGGATAGAGGAGAATAAATGCAGAAGAATAAATTTTTGAAAGCAGGCTTAATTGCCATAATTCCTGCAATACTTGTTACCTTAGTCGGGATAATAATATTTAAGAATCCAAAGGGATTTTTCATCCGAAGTGCAATGGAATATTATCTATATTCCTTTGCAATTTCAGCATTTGTTATCAACAGTCGCTTCGGCAGTATTAACTTAGGGATTATCCCTGCAATTGTTGTTGCTGTCATCACGACACTAATCTTAAAAACAAACCCACAATATAGCATGGTTCCGCTCCCAATGCTAATCCTTCCCCTGTTGATTCTCTTCACCGGGTTAAACTATATCACGGGGATGTTTTTCAAAACAATCGGCAACCATCCCGCAAAAGCTTTATTATATGGAATCACAGCAGCATTATTCAGAACTTTTATGTTCTTTGCTATCCAATTCTCCTTTAAGAATATCGAGATGTTTAATTTTCTTTATTTCCTACAGCAAGGTTTACTGCTCTTTCTTCCGATTGGAGTGGGGATAAGTATTGCTGATATGATTCCGATAGCCGGGAAAAAGGAAGAGGTGGATATTGTTCAGAAAGTGATTAATGAAATGAATGAGGATGAATGAGAAAAGTAAACATACCTCCTGACTATGAAGCCAAGAAAGCATTCTTTCTAATCCATCCCGAATCCAGATTAGATTACAAAACACTATTCCACAACGATAATCCTGTGCATTTGGAAATTGGCTGTGGTAAAGGTGAATTCATTTCAACAATGCCGGTTTTACATCCCGAGATTAACTTTCTGGGTATCGAAATGAAGCTGAAGAGAATCATCATCATCTTAAAAAGATTATGGATTGATACACATCCGAATGTAAGATTACTGCAACTATATGTCGATGAAAAGGTTACTGAAGTGATTCCTGAAGGTTCATTGGATAAAATATATATTCAACACCCTGACCCTTGGCCGAAACGCAGGCATAATAAAAACAGGCTTATCCAACAACCTTTTCTGGATGCCCTACATAAGATGTTAAAAGTCGGTGCAACTGTAGAACTTTCAACCGACCACCCTGATTATGCTGAATGGATAGTGGAAGAATTTGCCAAAAGAAGAGATTTTGAGCCGATATTCCCTGATGGTTACACCCAGGAATCGCCCTATAGAGAAGAGCATATTACTACATTTTTTGAGAAAGTTAATGCCGAAGCCGGTTTTAAACCTTATTTTATGCATTATAAGAAACTATGATTTCACCAGTAAAAAAGAGGTAATAAGATGAAGAACGCAAGACTTACTGAAATAAAGAAAACAATTGCTGACAGAGTGCAAAATACTCTTTCTCCCTATGCTTGCAAAAGCAATGACGCTTATCGTATGGAACCTATGGAGGAAGATGAGTTCAGAACTCCCTTTGCAGTTGACCGTGATAGAATACTCTACAGCGGTGCATATAGAAGGTATCATGGAAAAACACAGGTTTTCTCATTCACCAATCTGATTGATGAAGAGATGACGAATCGTAATCTGCACACTACTTATGTTTCGCAAATCTCCCGAACTATCGGTAGAGTTTTGGGATTGAATCTGGACTTGATAGAAGCGATAGCCCTTGGTCATGACCTTGGACACTGTCCCTTTGGTCATGATGGGGAGAGAGCACTATCTAAGATATGCCATGCCAATAATATCGGCAGGTTCCATCACAATGTAGAAAGCTTGCATATTGTGGATAATATCTCTCGAAAAGGGAAGGGACTCAATCTTACTTTTCAGGTAAGAGATGGCATTATCTCGCATGACGGAGAGGTTCATAATACAATCCTTAAACCCCAAAGAGATAAAACTGAGAGCGATATTGACAGATATATCGCCGAGAAAAACGATAATCAACCTGCACATTGGATGATGCCGGCAACGATGGAAGGATGCGTTGTTCGGATTGCAGATACAATTGCGTATATCGGTCAGGATATCGAAGATGCAATCAGATGCAACATCCTT
>JAFGVF010000375.1 GCA_016938155.1 Candidatus Cloacimonadota bacterium | reverse complement strand
CTGAAAAGCTTGCAGTTGAATGTATACGCGAAGCCATACCCGTGAAAGACTTTTATATCCTCGTTGTTTGTAATGTGCTTCAGGGATTTATCAGTAATTGGACTTCTAGACGGTCAAATGTGAGAACCCTCATGGAAATGGCAATTGAGTTCGCAATAGAGTCCGGTGATTATGAACTGATGATTTACTCGAGCTCTAAATATCTGGTTTACCTGAAAATGGAATCATTATTCTCGGAGGCATTGGAAGAAGAGAAGAGAATCCTTATTCTTTTAAAACGGGTATCCCCTTCTCTCATAACCATTCAGGCTCTAAGAGCGATAGCATCCCTGCAACTTCATCTTACTAAGTATGATAAAGTAGTAAAATACCTGCTTCAGGCGTTGGAAGATGCCGGAGTAATCAGTATTTTAAATGAGCAACTGACTATCATAAACAATCTTTCCTCGGTTTATATCACTGTTAAAGAATATACAAAATCAGAGGAGATACTTCAGAAAGGTTTAGAGATAGCAAAAGAACTTGAAGCCCCTTACCAGATAATACTAATTCTATTTAATCTGGGAATCCTGAAGGTGAAAACAGAGAAGTTTGCTGAAGCGATTGAGTATTTCGACCAATGTATGACTATTGTTGATGAAGCAGATTCTCCCAGCTCGTATATGCTTATTGATATCTATAACAATTACTCAATGTGCTACAATGTTTTGGGTGAACAGGAAAAAGCCTTGGAATATATTGACAAGGCAGTAAACATAACCATTAGAGATGGATTACTTCAGGACCAGATTCAGATAGAAGTGAATAAAACAAATATCCTGATAAATATTGGTAGATACGAGGAAGCAAAGGAAATCTTTTTAAAAGCCATAGCCTATTATAAAAAAGCCAAAAATCTACATCAAATGATCTGGGTTTACCGGGCACTTGCCAATCTTTATGCAAAACAAGGTGATTTTAAAACAAGCTACGAAACCCTTTTCAAAGTAAATAAAATCTCTGATGATTACATAATCCAAATCCAAAATGAACAAGTTGAGAAAGAAAGTGAAACCAAGGATAAAACTCTTCTGGAAATAGATAGACACATCTCTCAAAAGAATATTATCATCGGCTCAACACAAGGGTCAACCAAGTCGTTTGTAGGGTGCAGTAAAGCCTGGCAGAATGTGATGAACTCAGCACTCCTGGCAGCTCAGCACCCAAATGCAAGTGTTATGATAACCGGTGAATCAGGTACAGGCAAAGAAGTGATCGCTCAGATGATCCATAACAACAGCGTTCGGAGAAGGAACTCTTTTATACCTGTTAATATCGGAGCATTATCTGCCACTTTAATCGAAAGCGAACTGTTCGGGCACGCAAAAGGAGCATTCACCGGTGCTATTATGCCAACTAAAGGTTACTTTTTACAAGCAGACAAAGGAACACTGTTTTTAGACGAAATAACTGAGATGCCACTCGAATTGCAAAGTAAATTGCTTAGAGTAATTGAAACCAGAAATGTAACTTCCGTGGGTAGCACTAAGGAAATCTCCTTCGATTGCAGAATACTTACTGCCACCAATCGAGACCTGCGGGAGCAGGTGGATTCAAATAAATTCCGCTTAGACCTGTTTCATAGATTGAATACTATAGAAATACTCATCCCTCCCTTGCGTGAAAGACAGGAAGATATTGAACCTCTAATCCTGTATTATTTGGAGTTCTTTTCTTCAGAGCTGAAAAAACCTAAACCGATACTGGACAACTCGTTCATAGACAAGATGGCTCAATACTCATTCCCGGGTAATGTGCGTGAACTTAAAAATATAATGGAACGAATGTATATCTTGAGTAAAGTAAGGGTCTGGGATGAACCGCTGTTATGCGAAATTAATAATTTCCTGTTTACGGCACCTTCAAACGACTTGTCTCAAATACAGAGTGAAGCAGATATGATCATAAAAGCCTTGATAAAGGCTAAGGGAAAGCAGAAAGAAGCAGCGATTCTCCTTGGAATGTCCGAAGCTACACTTCACCGAAGAATCTTGAAGCATAACCTGCAAGAACACACTCGCAAAGGGAAATAGTTACAGGAAGACAAGATTTCTCCCAAACATTGGTAAAAAACACCATATGAAATTTCACTTTCACTGAATTTCGGTGTTTTTTGAAATAAATTGCAAAGTCAATTTTTAGCCATAGCTGTATCTCCATATCTATCAAGCATATAACAAATCACAAAATAATTCTCTTCTTGGTAAGGTTTTGGCTCTATATAAAAGCATGATACAAACTTCATCATGAGTTTTATTGAACTCAACTTCAAATGGTGAAGGGAAAAAAAGGAGATATCATGAAAAGAATTATTATCGGATTATTCATGCTTTTTACTGTTTTTTCAGTATTTGCAACTGAGATTGACTTCAACAACACAAACGATTTAACCAATTTATTTAACAACGACGGAGCACCGGTATGTACTGCTTCTGCAACCGGCGGTATTGACAACAGCGGAGCAGTGCTTTTTCCCACTAATACATATGAAGAGAATCTCGATGTATGGACACAAAACACAGGTATTGTTGTTCCTGCGGTAGGGCAAACAATTACGGCAAGCGTTTATTTTATCATGGATGGCAACGCCGGATACTCGGGTATTGGCTATGCGACCATGAATACGAACACAATTAATACTTATGGTAGAATTAATACACCAGGTGCCTATTCGCTTGGAATGAATTTTCATAGCGGTGCGGGGTCTTTTTTAATTATTCCCGCGAAGGTTTCTTTTAGTGAT
>JAFGVF010000374.1 GCA_016938155.1 Candidatus Cloacimonadota bacterium | reverse complement strand
GAATCTATTATAAAATGTCTGATTACAGTGCATCATTGCTTTATCTTGAAGAGATTATGGATTTAGCTAATAGTGATGTACTTGATAAAAATTCTCATCTTATTGCCGGTCAAATCTATTATCGATGGAAAGACTGGGAAAAAGCTAAAGCTCATCTTGCTGATGTTATTCAGAGATATCCCGACTCCAAAGAGGCTAAAAAGGCACAGAAGTTACTGATGAAAATCAGAAAAATTGAGGAAAAATCCTGATGTGAAGACGGCTATTCTTGGCGGTTCTTTCAATCCAATACATAATGGGCATCTTTATATAGCAAAAAAAGCTCTTGAAGCCCTTAATATTGATAAAGTTTTGTTCGTTCCCGTTGGAATTCATCATTTTAAGGAATCAACGGAACTTACTCCTTATGAGATACGGGTTCAATGGGTTATGGATGCAATCGCTGACTATCCTGAATTTCAATTTTCAGGTGCAGATGCCCCTGAGTTTGGGAAAAGCTATACAAAGAATCTGTATCTGCGTTTAAAGAAACAGTATCCCAATGATGAATTTACTTTTCTTGCAGGTGCTGACATCATCTCTTCCCTTTCTTACTGGTATGACTCCGAATGGTTGCTTCAGAATGTAGAGTTTGCAATATTTACAAGACCCGGAGCTGATAACTCATCTTGGAATAAGCTCCCTTTTTTAGATAAAATCAGGTTTTTTGAAATCGAAGGAATTGATGTTTCCTCGACGGAAATCAGACAGCTGATTCAGGAGAAAAGAAGTATTAAAGGTCTTGTACCTGAACAAATTGAGGCATCAATAACCAGATACTTCCTTCTCCATACTTCGATCTGAGTGAATATGATTCATACGGTCTTAGGTTTTACTTGCTTTTACTTTCTCTTGACTTGTTTACTTCAATTCGAAACTATTGCTTCATAATATAAAGGAGGAATCATGAAATACTTAAAATTAGTATTGATTCTAATATTGGCTATTGCAGCCTTAGGGATAGTGGGTTGTGGTGAAGATGATGATAATAACACAAATACCGGTCCCTATATTTTTGACCCGACAAACCCCGCTGATGCAAATATTAGCGGTATTGACTGGGCAGTTATAGCTACGAATTATGGCGATTACGATAAAGACAACACTGAAAGTGCTGTTTTTATTATGCCTATGTACGACAGTATCTGGACTCTTGCATATCCATTTGTTAATGACATCTCATTGACTATTAATGGTGTTTCTATCACACTTTCTCTGTTTGGGTATGATGGTATTTATATGCCGGTATGGTACGGAGAAGTTAGTATGCCTGAGGGAGAAACCTATCCCTTTACACTGAATGTAACAGAACTTAATGGGACAGGACATACTTACTCAGCTGACCTGAAAACTATCTTTACAACTGATACTTTCACTTATCAAAACTACTATGTTCCGGGAGAAGCATTAAACTTCAGTTGGTCATTACCTGGTAGCAATCAGTATCAGATGGCAACAGCTAGTTCTTACGCCTATGATTGGATAAATGATACAGAGTATGAAGATGAGTATTCTGTTGAGCTTTCCAATACACTCAGAACATTTTCTTTCCCTGCAAATTGTGTGAACAATTATGGCGATTATACTGACTATTATTTCTCGATTGATCAGTATAATCAGGCTATAAATGGACGGTTTCTTGCTATGAGTACCTATTCTGATTACATGGATTATTATTCCTATAAATCTGAGCAACCAAAGATTTCTATGGAGAAGCATATCCTTAGAATGATAAAAACACTGAAGTCAAAGTAAGCAAAGATAATGTGAAACAGGCACTTGAAAAAGTGCCTGTTTCTTTATAAAGTCCAATTTATCATTCTTTAGGTAGATTCAAGTTTAGAGACCTAATTCTACGAGCTGCTTTATTTCGTATTTGTCTGGCTTTTTCTCTACTTATTCCTAATTTCTCCGCTATCAGTTGGAGTGGCTTTTTATGGATAAACGAATCAATGAGGATGATTTTCTCAATTTCCGGAAAATCTTCAGGAAAGTAGTCTGAGGGTAATTCCTGCTCATCATATTCAATTGGTGCTTCCATATCAGCATCAAAAGTGTCACTGATTTTGATGGCATGCATAGATGAGGCAGTTTCTTTATTAAGAGCAGTAATAATGTATTTTTTTATCCAGAAAGAAGCGTAAGTACCAAAATTAACATTTTCGCTTTCCCTAAACACTTTGCTTGCCTCAATCAAACCAATCAATCCTTCCTGTACAATATCCTCATACGGAATTCCATATCCATTATACTTTGCAGCAATCTTTCGGACAAGAGGCATATAATTTGAAACTAAATCTTCATATCTCATTTTAAATCAAGGGGTATGTTGATAATGAATGCTGTACCTTTGTTTAGTTCACTTTCTACAGTTACTGTGCCTTTATGAAGCATGACTATATGTTTAACAATTGCCAGTCCGAGACCTGTCCCGCCCATTTTTCGACTTCTGGCTTTATCAGCAACATAGAATCTTTCAAATAGACGGTCGAGGTGAATGTGCTCAATTCCACAACCAGTATCCGAAACAATGAAACGGGCGTATTTATTGTTTTTCTCGATTTTAAGTTTAATAGTCCCCTGTGTAGTATAGCGAAGGGCGTTGTCTATAAGATTTATGAATATCTGGTCTAATTTAAAAATGTCCCCATTAAAATTATCAATCGTATCATCTACTTCTAAAATCAGCTCAATTGGCAGGTCTTGGATCTTTGGCTCGTAAAGCTGTTTAATATTTTCGGCAAACTTCTTTAGTTTTACTGGTTCCAGATTTAATTTTCCTATCTGCTCAAGATTTATAAGCATCTGGATATCCTCAACCAGATTAGCAAGTCTACCAGAGTGATTACGGGTAATTGTTAAAAAGCGTTT
>JAFGVF010000373.1 GCA_016938155.1 Candidatus Cloacimonadota bacterium | reverse complement strand
GCCAATTCTTCATTAGTCTGTACCTTTAGAATCTTGACTCGGGAACCTTCTCCTGTCAAGTCAAGGATTCCACCCTGGAATTTGGCGTTCTCTTTTTCATTAAGTTTAATTCCGAGATAATCCATATCACGACAAACCAACTCACGCAAGATGGGCATGTTTTCGCCAACCCCACCGGTAAATATTAGAACATCCAGACCATTCATGGCAGCAGTATAAGCACCGATATATTTCTTGATTCTATAGGCATACACATCATGAGCAGTAATAGCGTCCTGGTTATGCTCCTTCAGAATCTTGTTTTCAATATCAAGCATATCGTTAGAGATAGCAGATAAACCAATCATACCACTCTTTTTATTCAGAATATCATTAGTCTCATCAACTGTTAATCCAAGCGTTTTCTGCATATAAATCGGGATCGAAGGATCGATATCCCCGCAACGGGTTCCCATCATAAGCCCCTCAAGCGGAGTAAATCCCATGGAAGTGTCAACAGAATGTCCGCCATTAATCGCAGTTATTGATGCTCCATTACCGATATGAGCTGTAATGATTTTAAGGTCTTTGATATCTTTCCCAAGATACTCTGCTGCCAGATGACTGACAAACTTATGAGATGTTCCGTGGAAACCGTATCTTCTGATTTTATTCTTAGTATAATACTCTAAAGGCAGAGCATAGAGATAGGCATGCTTTGGCATTGTCTGATGGAAAGCAGTATCGAAAACACCTGCCTGTGGTACTCCCGGCAGTTCTTTTGTAACAGATTCAACACCCTTGATGTTTGCCGGGTTATGAAGCGGAGCAAGCGGGATACAATCTGTCATAACCTCTATCACATGGTCATCCACAATAACAGTGTCAGTGTAATGCTCACCGGCATGGACAAGTCGATGTCCGACAGCACTGATCTCCGATGCGTCGGAGATAACACCATTCTCTTTATCCATCAGGGCATCAATGATATGTTTCAAACCATCTTCATGGTTTTTAATTATCATTTCCTGCTTTTTAACGGTAAATTTTTCGCTCTTATATGTAAAACGGGCAATAGGTTCTGCAATTCTCTCAGCAACACCCTCCACAAGGACTTCTTCAGTCTCCATATTGATAAATTGATACTTTATCGATGAGCTACCACAATTCAACACAAGGATTTTCATCTCTATCTCCTCAGATTTTATTACTTTTATTCAATTCTTTGAGGCAGGTAATTATGTCAAATATAAAGTGATTGTGTTGTGTAAAGATAGAGTTAAGAAAACAGGGCTGATCCAAATCAGCCCTTAAATTTCGTCCCTATGTGTCCCCATTTGTCTTTGTTATATCCTCTTCAGCAACTCCATAAAAATCTTAATCCCGATATGGATGGCTTCCTGTTGAGGTAAGAATTTAGGTGAGTGTAAGCCATTAGCGGATACACCGGTACCAAGCCAAAACAGTAGAGAAGGATACAGCGAAGTAAAGAATCCGAAGTCCTCACCGGTCATTACAGATTCCGATTCCACAAAGGCAACATCCGCAGGCAATATGTCTCTGAAAATAGTAAATAAGTTTTCATTATTGTTCACAGCTTCGTATGTTGAAACTTCCACAAATCTGAATTTTGCACCGGTCAACGCCTGAACAGCTTCTCCCGTATCAGTAATCATCCGATTCATCAGCTTGTGGTTTTCAGCACTTAGCGTCCGATGGGTACCCTTCATCCTGCATTTACCGGCAAGAATATTCTCTGCCTCTCCTGCCTGCATCACACCGATATGGAAAATAACCGGGTCGGTTGCAGCAAAAAGCTTTGTTATATGAGATTGCATAAGGTTATAGAACTGAACTCCGGCATACAGGGCATCAACACCTTTATTGGGGAAAGCTGCATGGGAATTCCGACCCTCAAATTCAATGACGAATTCCTCAGGGATACCGAAAAATATACCCGACTTTGTAGCAACTGTACCGACGGGATAATCCGGACTGCTATGCAGGGCAAATGCTGACTTTATCTTCCAATTCTTGAGGATTCCGCTCTTGATAACATGCTCCGCTCCTCCCTTGCCTTCTTCGGCAGGTTGGAACAGGAATAGCAGATTTTTCTTTGGTTTCAAAGTACAAACTTCATGGATAAAACCCAACATAATAGTCATGTGAATATCATGTCCGCAGGCGTGCATAACGCCTTCATGCTCAGAATGGAAATCGCAATCTGTCTGTTCCGTCAACGGTAAGGCATCCATGTCGCAGCGGAAGAGAGAATACTCCCCTTCCCCACCTTTATAAACGGCAATAACCCCTGTCGGCTCCAATCGGATAACCTCAACAGGATATTGGCTCAAAGTATTCACAATATACTCTGTTGTTTTATGCTCATTAAAGGCTAATTCCGGTATTCTATGCAGGTCCTGTCTAACTTTAATCAAATCCATTGTTTCTCCATCTTACTCATCCTCACTTCTCCTTTCTAAAGAAGTCCTCTTATCTCGTTCCCAAGCCCCAGCTTGGGAATACTAACGGCTTACATCTTCTCCCATCTTGCACTCTGCATTCAGCTATTAGCTTTTTCCATCATTTTAACTAATATTCTCACAGCATTCACAGCTGCCCCAAGTCTCACATTATCACCTACATTCCAGAATGTGAGAGAGTGTCTATCCACACCATATCTCAGACGACTGACATAGCTGTTGTTTGCCTGTTTCAGTTCCAAAGGAGTGATGTACTCTTTATCCAGATACACTACAGATTTCATGGCTCTCAGGCATTCTTCGGCTTTTTGAAAATCAATCTCATTCTCAAATTCAGCATAAACCGACTCGGAATGCCCATAGCAAACCGGCACCCTCACCGTTGTGGCCGAAATGAGAATATCGGTTCGACCAAGTATTTTATTGGTTTCAAACCGCATTTTCTCCTCCTCCTCCGTATAACCGTCGCTTCTGAAATCAGCTATCTGGGGGATTACATTCCGATGAATTTCACGGGGATAAACCTTATTCACTTTAGAGCCTTTTTCCTGACTCTCCAGTTCAGCGATTCCTTTATGACCGCTTCCCGAGACGGATTGATATGTAGAGACGATAACCTTTTTCAGTCGGAATTCTCTGTCCAAGGCAGCAAGGGGTAATACCATTTGAATAGTCGAGCAATTCGGATTTGCTATAATTCCACGGTAATCACGGATTAAATCTCCGTTTATCTCCGGGACAATAAGCGGTATTGCAGAATCCCTTCTGAAAGCACTGGAATTATCGATAACAGTATTTCCATGTTCTGCAGCAATCGGGGCAAACCTATATGACACAGAGCTACCTACTGAAAAAAGCAGATAGTCATATTTCTCTTTCATAGCTTTTTCGGTTAGATTATCAATCAATAAAAGCCTGTCTTTGTAGCTTATCCGTTGTCCGGCAGATCGAATGGATGCAAACAATCTTAGCTCTGACACAGGAATATTGAATTCTTCCAGACTTAGAAGCATCATTCTCCCGACTTCACCGGAAGCTCCTACAATTCCAATCTTCATCTGTATAAACTCCTAAAACTTTCCATAAAACTTCTGATTCTTATCTGAGATAGCTCATTTTGCCATTTCCCGTCAATTTTTAAGTTTGAACCGACGATGAATCCAGATGCAAACGGATAGTATCTTTCTATGTTTTCAGCATTTAAACCGGAACCAATAAGAATTGGTAGTTTTGATACTTTCTGTACGATTTCCAATTCCTCAATTGAGGCAGGCTTAGCCGTTGAACTGCCCGTGATAATCAATCCGTCGCTGAGAAAGAATTCTGCTGCCTCAGCGTGGTCGGCTACATCCAAGTCGGCAGTTATGGCATGTGAAGAGTGTTTCTTCATTATATCTGTAAATATTAAAACCTTTTCAGCTCCTATCGACTTTCGGTAGCGTAACAACTCTCCGGCACAACTATTCATAATTCCCTCATCGGCAACATGACCGAATACAAAGCCCTCAGCCCGAATGAAATCGAGTCCGGCAATATGTGCAACTGCAAGAGCTTCTTTGTTGCAACCTGCTAAAATCTGTATCCCGATAGGCTTATCAGTAAGCTTCCTCAAGGTTACAGCCACTGCCGTCATACCGGCAACAATCTCAGGTCCACAATGTCCATTCAAATAGGGTACATCGTGCATGTTCTCTATAATAAGACCATCCACACCTTCTGCCAGATATACCTGTGCCTCTTCCACTGCTTTCGCCGTTATTTCATCCATTGTCAGTCTGTTAAGTGGTGTTCCCGGTAATGCCCTGATATGTAACATCGCAAAAACACTCTTTGTTCTTCCGAATAATTTAGTCATTCTCACCTCTTAAATTCTATTTATCCAATGGATTTATTTCAGGCAAGGAATAATTTGTCATTGTATTGAATGCTCCCGCTACAATGAAAGGGTGTTTATCTCCATCAATTCAGATGAGTACAGCTAAAGCAGTACCTCCTAAGGAACAGCTCTGCGAGCTGTAAGCAAGTCAAAGGCGTGCTTTGCATATAAAAAAAGGGACGAACGCAATTCGCCCCCAACAAGATTTTTCGCAATTGATGACAATTGCGTTACATTTTTTAACTATTTCAGGTTACAGATGTAGAAATACATCAGTTCTGTGAGTTCTTTATCAAAGGTTAGAAATTCTGTAATTTCGGGGAGTTTTTCAGCTTCAAGCTCTGCATTTGCTATTGCTTCGCGGTACATTTGCTTAGCATCATCAGGTTGAGTATGGATAACCGGTTCTTTAGTATATGCTAAATCCATATCCAGTTTTACTTTAACTTCCTTGAATTTCT
>JAFGVF010000372.1 GCA_016938155.1 Candidatus Cloacimonadota bacterium | reverse complement strand
CTCTTGCAGGATATTATCTTAGGAACAGTCAAGATTTCTTCGATGCTATTCCACACGAAACTCTTGACTTACTGACCGTAGTAAAGACAAGGAATTGGGTTGGGTGCAATCTCTCCTACTATAATCATAATTCGAAAAATCAGAAATCAACCTGGATATCAACCCATGGTACTAATGGGAATAATGCCTTCAGTTACGGTGAAGCAGTTGAATTGGTTACACCATATACAGGAACAGTGAACGCAGGAGATCTAACCTTCGAGTGGCAGGATTCAGGACAATATGTGACACCAATTATTGAAGAAATGCCGACTTGCTTTGATTATGAGGAGCAAGCGGGGTATTACCCTATTATAATTGAGATGGATTTAGATGAGTATGAAGAAGGTGATAAACCAATAGAAATCGCTGTGTTCATTGATAACGAATGCAAGGGAGCTGAGGTAATAAAATCTGATGATATAATCCTAAAAGCTTATATAGTTGATGATCCTGATTCTTTAGCTCAGGAGCTTACATTTCAACTTGCATACAGCTATAAATCTAACAAGCATATAACTGAGTATGCCGTAATGGACAAAGATGAAAAGAGATTTGTTACCAAGAAGTTATCTTATGATGGTAAGACCCCATATTCGATTGTCTCGTTTAGGAAAGATGATATCGAAGAAGGAGCAATTCCATTACAAACTGCACTTAAATCTAATTACCCAAACCCATTTAATCCGACAACAACCATAAACTATAACATAGCGAAAGAAACCAGGGTCGATTTGAGCATCTATAATATCAAAGGACAGAAGGTTAAAACACTAATTAATGATAAGATAAAGCCCGGATACCATTCTGTTGTCTGGGATGGAACAGATAAGAACAATAGGCAAGTGTCATCAGGTGTCTATTTCTATAAACTTAAGACTAAGAAAGAAACCTTTACAAGAAAGATGATGATGCTTAAGTAAAGCACGCATCCTTGCTTGCTTAGAAATTATGTGGGGCAGGTTAGCCTGCCCCCATCGGGTACGCCGGCATCCTGCCGGCTTTTGGAATGGAGGTACTGCTTCAGCTGTACTCTTAAGAAGTGGAGCTAAAGCACCACTTCCGAGAAACCTTGACAAGAAAGATGATGTGTTGTTTAAAAATGTCGGTGCATACCGGCAAAATACGGGCAGGCAAGATGCGTGCCCTACCGGGAACGCAGGCATCCTCCGGCAAAGAATGCGGACAGGGATGTCCGCGCTCCCAGGTAAATAAGAAAAGCAGGTACTTATGAATAAATTATTATTGCTTCTTCTCTTTGTGTTGTTAATGACCACTGTCTATGCCGTTACTCTCGAAGTATCCCTTGATGGCACACATCAATTCACATCTATTCAAACAGCGGTAGATGCTTCCGCAGATAGTGATACTATCCTTGTATATCCCGGGAGATACTTAGGGCATATTGATATTGTTGATAAAGAAATCTCAGTGATAAGTTTTTACCACTTCACCGGAAATAGAGATGATATCAACAATACAATTGTAGATGCCAATTTTGAGTCAAATTGTTTAAGAGTTCACTGGCTGAGTAATATCTTTTTCCAAGGCTTTACCTTAACTAATGGGACAGGATATGCCTGGGACCCTGAACACATCTTTGGTGGAGCTGTTCTAATCTCAGAGTGCAGCACTCTTGATCTGAGCGATTGCATGGTAGTTCACAATAAGGCAATCACCGCAGGAGGTGTAAGTATTGCGAACTATTGTACTCTCAATTTATCGGGTTGTGTGATAAAAAACAATAGTGCTATATATCAGTGCGGGGGAATTGCTACCATTGGTGGAATAGTCAATTTTGATCCTGTTAATCTAAACAGTATATTCAATAACTATGGACAAGTGCAGGATATATTTCTGCAAGACACAACTTGTGGTGATATTGTCCTTGATACATTAAGTGTAGATTTAACCTCTCCCGATGGTTTCTTTGTAGCCCAGTATTCTGATGATGACCCTGACTTTGTACAATCAACAGTATCAAATTTAAACAGCTGGTTTAATCAGATCGATGCTGACATCTTCGTCTCCCCTGATGGTGATGATAATAATGATGGATTAACCCCTGAGACTGCTTTGCAAAGAATTGCTTATGCAACAAGAATTATCCAACCTAATGAAGCAAACCCTAATACCGTTTTCATTCTACCGGGAGTATATAGCCCTATGCTTAATAATCAGTTCTTTCCGGTTTATACGCAATCACACACTAAATTACTCGGTGCAGGAGAAACACCGGATGATGTGATGATTGGGGATGAGCCAGGGGTTTACTGTACAGGCACTTATAAAAGCACTAACACTGAGATTGGTGGATTTACTATTAGAAACAACATTGGCAGTGATTCTTACACGCTTGGAGTTGGGAGAGGAAGTAACTCCTATGTCCATGATGTAAACTTTGTGAATAATAATACAGAATATACTGGGTTTAGTTCTGGAAGGTTTGATACAGTGAATGTCCAAAACCTGACAATTAGTGATATCAACATAACAAACCAAAGTTCTACAAGCTTTTTCAGTTATGAATGCTCTCTAACAATGAACAATATAATTCTGAACAACATAGTTAACTCCTATGATGAATCACTAACTCCCGGTATTAATTTAACCAGAAATATAGTAACAGCGAACAACATCATTATCTCAAATTGTTCTACTAATGCTTCAGGAATTCTTTTCCAGTATTGGAATGAATCTCCCAGCTCGTTCGAGGGAGGTATTACATTGAACAACTTCCTTATGTATAACAACACATCATTCAGCAATAGAATGCCTATGGCAATATTCATATCAGAGTTTGGTCAGAACAGTTTAAATAATATGACTATTGCTAATAATATTACGCCTACTGCTGCTGTTAGATTATCGGGTGATTTTGATGTCAGGAATAGCATTATCTATAATCCTGACAGTGCTTATGAGATACACCTGTGGGATGTTTTTACAGGTGACCCAAGCCCTATATATTCTGATATTGATATAGATTATAGCCTTGTTCGCGGAGGAGATACTTTGATATATGGAGACGAAAATCAATACAATACTCTCAATTGGGGAAATCATAACCTTAACACAAATCCGCTCTTCAGAGGTGATGTAGCGGGTGATATACCTGAAGGTGATATCAGATGGGTACAATTAACCCAGAACTCTCCCTGCGTGGATGCTGGAACACCTGATACCCTCGGCATGAGTCTTCCTGCAAATGATATAACCGGAAATCCCAGAATCTGGAATAACATCATAGATATGGGAGCACATGAGTATAATCCGACTGTTGATAATGAAGAGAATAGTCAACCTGCGATAAGAGATGAGATTATTCTTTCTCATTTCCCTAATCCCGTAATCATCAACAATGATAATACGGGTAATGCCATTATTGAATTTACTCTTCCCAAGAAACCAATCGAAAAGCCTACCCTTGAGATATACAATATCCGCGGTCAGAAGGTACGGAGTATCAAGATAACACAAAGCCTCTCCGCCCTTGTCCGTTCTGCCGGACTCTCAACAGAAGAGAAGCAATCGGGTGAGAAGTATTCCCAGATTTGGGATTGCCGTGATGATAACCGTAAACTGGTAACATCGGGGATATATTTCTATAAGGTGAGTTCAGAAGGGAAGGAAGCGATTGGGAAAATGATGGTGCTGAAATAATGCTGATGAT
>JAFGVF010000371.1 GCA_016938155.1 Candidatus Cloacimonadota bacterium | reverse complement strand
ATGGAAACCAAGTGATTTGTCTGTAAAAACATATTCCGAAAACACTGATTATCCTATAAAAACACCTTCCGGTAGAATTGTTAGCCCACCAAGTGGTTATTGCTGGAGACTTTCAAAAGATAGATTGGAAGAGTATATAAAAGATAACAGGATATGGTTTGGGAAAAAAGGAAATAATGTCCCAAGAATTAAACGGTTTTTAAGTGAAGTTCAAGACGGCTCTGTATCAAAAACAATCTGGTATAGAGATGAAGTAGGAGATAATCAGGAGGCAAAAAAGGAAGTTAAGGTCATAAACAGTAATGATGTCTTTACCACACCTAAACCTGAGCGATTGATAGAACGGATATTGACTCTTGCAACAAAGCCGGGAGACCTTGTCCTTGATTCTTTTCTTGGTTCCGGGACAACGGCTGCCGTTGCACACAAAATGGGAAGACGCTGGATAGGGATAGAGTTAGGTCAGCATTGCCATACTCATTGTATTCCCCGCTTGAAACAGGTGATTGACGGCACAGACGAGGGTGGCATAACCAAGGCGGTGAAATGGACAGGAGGCGGAGGCTTTAGGTATTATTATCTTGCCCCCTCTTTGTTGATTAAGGATGCTTGGGGTAATCTCGTAATTAACAGTGCCTATAATCAAGAGATGTTGGCTGAGGCAGTCTGTAAAAATCAGAATTTCAAATATGCACCAGATGAAACTATATACTGGAAACATGGATATTCAACTGAGAATGATTATATCTTTGTTACAACTCAGACCCTCGAAATTAAACAGGTGAGATCCTTATCAGAAGATGTAGGGAAGGAGTCTCATCTGATTGTAATGTGTAAAGCTTTTCTCTGTAATGATGATGAATTTGCTAATATCACTCTTAAGAAAATACCGGATGAGCTTATGTTTATGTGTGAATGGAGCAAGGATGACTATAGCTTGCAAATAAAGAATTTACCGGGTAATCCTAATCCCGTTGATGTACAGGATGATTTGTTTGGGGAGGATATGTAATGGATAAGATATTAAAAAACATAGCAAGCAGGATGAGCTTACGAGCTCCCCAATTAGAATCAGTTGAAACATTAATTAAAGCATGGGAACTAATGAATAATGCAAGGGAAACTGACCTTGAAGCAAAGCTGAATTTAATCAAAAGCGAGTTCCCTACTGTGACAGACTTTGAAAGAGAATTTCCGTCATTGTGCTTTGCTTTAGCAACCGGGGTTGGGAAAACAAGGTTGATGGGTGCTTTTATCAGTTATCTGTATCTCGCTTATAATAAGCGTGATTTCATTGTTATTGCCCCCAATCTTACTGTTTATCGGAAGTTGATAGAAGATTTCACTCCTAATACTCCTAAATATGTCTTTACAGGGCTTTCTGCCTTTTCTCAGAATCAGCCTGTTATTATCACAGGTGATAACTATGAGCAGGGTATCGGAGTCAGAGAAGCAGGCGGTCGTTTGGAATATCAGGCTGATGCTTATGAAGAAAACAGCGAAGTGCATATAAATATATTCAATATCTCTAAAATTAACTCAGAAGTTAGAGGTGGTAAGCAACCACGCATAAAAAGGTTAGCTGAGTATATTGGGAAAAGCTATTTTGAATATTTAGCTGATATTCATGATTTAGTAATGCTTATGGATGAATCACACCACTATAGGGCAAGTTCCGGAATGAGAGCAATTAATGAACTAAAGCCTATTCTTGGTTTGGAGCTTACAGCAACTCCAATCATGAAAGAAAATAGCAAGGAAGTCCGATTTAAGAATGTCATCTATGATTACCCTCTCGCTAATGCGATTAAGGATGGCTTTGTGAAAAATCCTGCTGTCGTTACCAGAAGGGATTTCGTTGTGAATGAACACACTGCAGAAGAGTTGGAGACTATCAAACTGGAGGATGGAATAAAACTCCATGAGATAATTAAAAGGGATTTGATGAAGTATCATCTTGAAACCGGTAATCGGTTAGTAAAACCTTTTGTTCTGATTATAGCAAGTGATACAACCCACTCACAAAAACTGATTAGTAAGATAAAATCTGATGACTTCTTTGATGGAAGGTATAAATCGAAAGTAATCCGAATTGACTCCAAATTGACAGGAGACAGTGAAGATGATATGATTACTCGTTTATTAGAAATCGAGAAAAATCACGAGCCCACTGAGATAGTTATACATGTTAATATGCTTAAAGAGGGATGGGATGTAAATAATCTCTACACAATAATCCCACTTAGAACCGCGAGTGCCAGAATCCTGATTGAACAATCAATAGGGCGTGGTTTGAGATTGCCATTTGGTAAGAGGACAGGTGTGCCGGCTTTGGATAAGTTGAGCATTGTTGCACATGATAAGTTCCAGGAGATTGTTGATGAAGCGAACAGAGAAGACTCAATAATTAATAAAATAGAGCAGGTATTCATCAATGATGATGATTTTGCTACACCGATGGAAACGATAGTATCAAAGCCAATCTTTGCCCCTACCGAAGCAACAGGGAATGAAACGCTACCGGAAAAAGTAGAAAGAGAAGTAAAGAAACTGGTTCATGAAGTGATAAAGGCAAAAAGCAGTGAGATTAGCAGCAATGAATTGATGAAGCCGGAAGAGTTAAGTGATTTGAAAGAGAAAGTAGTTCAAGCCCTGACTGTAGAGCACACAAAATACTTTGAGAATGAAGAGAATAACCTCGATGAAATGATTAAATCAGTTGCAGATGAATATATTCAGTTAAGTATTGATATACCCTTAATCACAATAATTCCTGCAGGAGAAATTGAAGTAACTTACAGATCGTTCACACTTGACTGTTCAGAAGTCAAATATCCATATCATCCCATTGAGTTTGTTGTACAAACCCTTCAATCACAAGAACGGGAAATAGTCCAAGTTATAAATGAAGATAAGCATAATAGAGACCTGGCAGGAATATTAGTTAAGTCATTAAGAAAATACAGTGATATTGACTATCAACCAAATGCTGAATTATT